>JALTBU010000134.1 GCA_027008345.1 Nautiliaceae bacterium
CAACGCTGTCTCTAAATGGAAAGAAAGCTTCGCTTGCAAGAGAACTTCCTGTAATATCAAGCCCAAGTGATTTTGCTTTTTCTACCGCACATCTTGTTGCATCAACTCTACTTGTCATTCCCATACCGATTGCCACCATTTGTGAATCTTTTACAAATACAACGCAGTTACTTTTTGTAAGTGCGGCAATTTTCCAAGCCATTTCAAGGTCACTTTTATCATCAACACATACTTTTGTAACACATTTTGCATTAGCCACCTCATCATCTTCCACTCTGTCGGCATCCTGGAATACAAATCCGCCTTCAATATGTTTGAAATCCCATACATCACCCGGAATTTCAAGATGAGGTTTTCCTAAATCAAATATTTTAATTCTTTTTTTGTTTTCAAATACTTTGAGAGCTTCATCAGTAACTTTTCCAGCAATTAATACTTCAACAAAAATTTTATTTATCTCTTCGGCAAGTTCTTTATCCACAACTCCGTTAACTGCCACAACTCCTCCGTATGCACTGATCGGATCGCATTCAAGTGCTTTTTTCCATGTTGTAACCAAATCTTCTTTTTTAGCAGCTCCGCATGGATTTGCATGTTTTATAATTGAAATTGCACCTTTGCCTAAACTTACCGCAATTTTAACAGCTCCGTTAATATCAGTTAAATTGTTAAAACTTGCTTCACCTTTTAGTGTATTTAAGCTGTTATAAAAATCTTCAAATTCATATAATGCACCTCTTTGATGAGGATTTTCACCGTATCTTGTATTAAATACTTTTTTACCTACAATAAATCTTTTATCACCAAAACCGCTATTGAATCTTTCATTCATATAATTTGCAATCATAGAATCATACGCCGCAGTGTGTTCGAATGCTTTTATCATCAGGTTTCTTCTAAACTCAAGTGTGTTTTTATTATTTTTAAGCGCGTCGATTACCACATCGTAATCATTCGGATCAGTTACAATCATTACATCTTTAAAGTTTTTAGCGGCACTTCTAACCATTGTAGGCCCGCCGATATCAATATTTTCAATAATTTCATCAAAATCATCAGTTCTTTCAATTGTCTCTTTAAACGGATATAAATTTACGGCAACTAAATCAATTCTCTCAATTCCAAGTTTTTTAGCTTCCTCATCATCAATTCCGCTCCTATAAAGAATACCTCCGTGAACATATGGATTTAGAGTTTTTACCCTTCCTCCAAAACACTCAGGAAATTTTGTAATTTCGCTGATATCAATAACTTTAATTCCGTTTTCTTCCAATACTTTTCTTGTCCCGCCGGTTGAAATTATTTCAAATCCTAATTTTTCAAGCTCTTTTGCAAACTCAATAACACCTGTTTTATCGCTCACACTAAGTAATGCCCTCATATATTTCCTTTTTTATGGAATTTTATCAATTTTATTCATAAAAATTAATCATTTCCAGTAATATTTTGAATTTCCTTTAAGTTCGTCTTCAATTTCAAGTAATCTATTGTATTTAGCAAGTCTTTCACTTCTGCTTGCTGAGCCGGATTTCAAATGTCCGGTTCCCATTGCCACTGCAAAATCAGCAAGAAAATCATCACTTGTTTCACCGGAACGGTGTGATATAAAAGCCCTCCATCCATGTTCTAAACACAATCTTACAGCTTCTATAGTTTCAGTTACTGTCCCTATTTGATTAAGTTTAATCAAAGATGCATTTGCAGTATGTTCTTTTATACCTCTTGAAATGAATTTAGTATTTGTTACAAAAATATCATCTCCCACCACTTCTATTTTATCTCCAAATTTTGCAGTAAATTTTTTAAATCCTTCCCAGTCTTCCT
>JALTBU010000135.1 GCA_027008345.1 Nautiliaceae bacterium
ACTCTTAATGATGCATCAGTTGAATCTGTGATATCTAAAAGTCTTTCTTTTGAAACTATATTATTTTTATTCATAATAAGTTCATGAAAAATATCTTTTAATGTTTGGCTTAGCGGTATAATTTTTTCTTCTTTTTTCAAAATTTTATTTATTGGATCATATTCATAACTTTTAAATTTTATAGTATTGTTGTTTTTTTTAAGTTTTGCTTTGATTCTTATCAAAAGCTCCTCAGGTTCAAAAGGTTTTTTAATATAGTCTTCACTTCCGGCTTCAAATGCTTTTGCCATTGTATTTAAATCTGTAAGAGCGGTTATAAAAATAGTAGGTGTATTATCATCTGCATTTTTTAAATTTTTAAGTACCTCAATTCCATTCTCATCTGGAAGATTAATATCGAAAATATATAAATCGTATTTGTTATTAAATGTTTTTTCATACGCTTCATTTGCATTTGAAGCAATATCTACTTTATAATTTTCAAGTTCTAAAATTTCTTTTAAGGTTTTAGCTAAATCATAATCATCTTCTAAAAGCAAAATTTTCATTTATTTCCTTTTTTTGTAATTTTATAATAAAATTCTTTAAAAAAAGGCAAAGTATGAAAATACTTGATATAAATAATCCCGGATTCAAAAAAGAATTTGAAGAGATTTTAAACAGAGGGAAAATGGATATTGAAGAAGTTGAAGGAATTGTTAAAAATATAATAAATGAAGTAAAGAGTGAAGGAAATAAAGCGCTTTTTAGACATATATCACAGTTTGACAAGTGGGAGCCTAAGACAGAGAGTGATTTGGAAATTGATAAAAATTTAATGAAAGAAGCTTATGAAAAACTTGACGAAAAACTTAAAAAAGCTTTACATTTGGCATATGAGAGAATCAAAGCATATCATGAAAAACAGCTTCCAAAATCATGGATGGATTTTGAAAAAAATGGCACAATTTTAGGACAGAAAGTCACTCCCGTTGAGAGAGCCGGGGTTTATGTGCCGGGAGGTAAGGCATTTTATCCAAGCTCACTTTTAATGAATGTAATACCGGCACTTGTAGCTGGTGTGGATGAAGTAATAGTTACAACTCCTGTGATTGAAAATAAACCAAATGAGCTTTTGCTTGCGGCACTGTATATATGCGGTATGCCAAGAGCATTTAAAGTAGGGGGTGCAAGCGCGATAGGAGCTATGGCTTTTGGAACTGAAAGTATTCCAAAAGTAGATGTAATTACAGGTCCTGGAAATATTTTTGTTGCAACTGCTAAAAAATTGGTTTATGGAGAAGTAAATATTGATATGATAGCAGGTCCAAGTGAAATTGGAATAATTGCGGATGAAAGTGCAAAACCAAATTATTTGGCAATTGATTTATTATCACAGGCAGAGCATGATGAGATGGCAAGTTCAATACTTATAACTGACTCAAAAGAAGTGGCAGATTTGACAGCCGTTAAAGTAGAAGAATTTTTAAAAGAGCTTGAAAGAGAAAAGATTGCCAGAAAATCAATTGAAGAGCGAGGTGCAATAATTGTGACGAACGATATTGATGAAGCAATTGAACTTATGAATAAAATTGCCCCGGAACATCTTGAGATTATGACTAAAAATCCATTTGAGCTTTTGCCTAAAATTAAAAATGCTGGGGCAATTTTCCTTGGTGAAAACACTCCTGAACCAATTGGTGATTATATTGCAGGTCCAAATCATACACTTCCAACAGGAGGAACTGCAAGATTTTATTCACCTTTAAATGTTGAAGTTTTTATGAAAAAATCTTCTGTTATATATTTTAGCAAAAACGCCATT
>JALTBU010000136.1 GCA_027008345.1 Nautiliaceae bacterium
AAAAGTTCTTTGCATTCAGGGTTTGGACAGCTTTCCCATGTAATTGTATTATTTGTAAAAGAAATGAATTTGATAGAGTTTTTGAAACATTCTCCAAGCTCAGTGTCTCTTTCAATAAGTTTTGTTGCAAGGATTTGAAACAGCTCTTCGCCTTTTTGTTGTATTTCGATATTTTGAGGTTTGTAGGAATCAATATCTATTTTTTGTTCTAAATTTTTAATTAAATCATCAATTTTATGAGGTTTTGTAGCTTCAATCATTCTAAAAAACATCAAAGACAATACAAATTCGTTATCTGAATTTAATTTAATTAATTCTTTTGAATCATTAATGATATTGAAAAATCTCTGTAAGGTAATAAGAGGAAGAGAGCCATTAAAGAGGGCTTCTTTTAAAAATAAAATTATTTCATCTAATATAAATTCAATATCATAATCTTTTATTTCGTAAATAATTTTTTGAAGTTCTTTTTTGTTTCCTTCAAGTATAAGTTTAAATATTTTTGAAATAATTTCGGGATTTAAAACACCTAACATCTCAACAGTTTTATCAAGAGTAATATTACCATTTGAATAGGCTATTGCCTGATCAAGAAGAGTTAGTGAATCTCTTACACTTCCTCTTGCGTTTTTTACAATAAGTCTTAAAGCTTCTGGCTCAAAACTTACGTTTTCTTCGGCAAGTACTTTTTGAAGATAACTTTCAATTGTGTGTTCAGGGATTTTATTGAATCTGAAATGCTGAACTCTGCTAAGAATTGTTGAAGGCAGTTTAAGTGGATCAGTTGTCGCCATTATAAATTTTACATATTCAGGAGGCTCTTCAAGTGTTTTTAAAAGAGCGTTAAAAGCTTCGTTTGTTAACATATGAACTTCATCAATAATAAAAATTTTATATCTTCCAATACTTGGTTTATATTTTGTATGTTCTATAAGTTCTCTAATATCTTCAATTTTACGATTACTTGCTGCATCCATTTCTATAATGTCAATGTGAGAGTTTTCATTTGCCATTTTACAATTTTCACATATTTCACAAGGGCTTGGTGTTGGACCATTGTCACATTGCATTGCTTTAGCAAAAATTCTTGCAGTAGTAGTTTTACCACTTCCTCTAAGGCCTGAGAAAAGATATGCATGTGCAAGTTTGTTTTGACTTAGAGCATTGGTTAGGGTTTTGACGATAGCGTCCTGTCCGATAATCTGTTCAAATTTTTTGGGTCTGTATTTTAAAGCAAGTACCAAGAAAAGCCTTTTTGATAATTATATCAAAATTAGTAATTTATTTTTTGATAGATTGATTCGATAAGTTCGTAGGCAATTGCTTCTTTTATTTCGTTTATTGTTTTATTTTCTTTTATGTCTGTTTTGATATTATATTTATTTATAAATTTTTCAAGTTCGTCAAAAGAAGTAATTTTTTCAAAATCATCATATATTTTCCGGTATGTTTTATAAATTTTGGGATTATCAATTTTTGATATGAGATTTTTTAAATATTTTTGTTCTTTTTTGTTTTCAAATAGTGAAAAACGTTTATTATTAAGCAAAACATACCTTTTTTTAATTAATTATAATAAAAAAAGGATTGAATTTGTAGGAAAAAAATATATTTTTTACAAAATTTGGACAAAATATTTCAAAAAGGTTTTTTATATGGAAGTATTTAATGGTAGTGAGGGGGAGACTTGAACTCCCGACCTCCGGCTTATGAGACCGGCGCTCTAGCCAGCTGAGCTACCTCACCGCGAGGAATGAAATGATATTAAATTTTTTTATTCTTGTCAATACT
>JALTBU010000137.1 GCA_027008345.1 Nautiliaceae bacterium
AGCTTACCCCGCTCGGGGAACAGGTGGAGTATGTCTTTATTCCAACTCCACTTGCTGTAAGTTTTCGGTTGAGGCGGTTGTTTAAAAAATCCGCACTTTTTTAAAAATCAAAACAGGTGAAGTATGTTCTGAAAACTGTGGAATATAATTAAGGTGGTTTTAATATTCTTCTATAAAAAACTCCTCTAAAAAATTAAAATCTACATTTTAAATAAATGTATAAGTGTAATTAACTTGTTAATTGTTAGTTCTAAAAGTAACTACGCAAAATGGCACAGAATAATTATATAAACTATTTAGCCGTTAAGTGTAGCGAAACGGAGCGAGCAATAGCGAACTTATGCACGAAGTGCAAATGCACTGCGACGCACCTTAAAAGGTGCAGGAGCAGTTGCATTAACGCAAGCGACAGCTTGCAACCACAACCGAGCCACTCCCAAAAGGGAGTGAGCGATGGGTGGTTATGTAGGGCGAAGCCCGTCTCTTTAAGAGTAGCGTTAGCGGAGTGACATTGCGAAGCAATGTAAAGAGACGGGCGAAGCCATTGCCCGAATATGGGACTTAATAAAAGTCCCTAAATAAGGGCAATTAGGGGGAGTTTAAAACGCTTAATAAAACGTTTCAAAAGTGTTGAAACAGCGTTTCAAACGCGTTTTAAATAAAACACTATGCAGAAGGCTTTTAATAGCTCTTTTTATAAATAATTTAAATAAATTAAGGAGGTAAAAATGGCAGTGCAAGAAATAAAATACAAGTGAAGCTCACTCAGGAAAAAAACGCTGGCGGTGTAGCTTGCAGGCTAAAAATATAAGTTGCTTTTGGTAGCTTCGCGATAACTACCCTAAAAAAATCGCAGTTCTTAACTAGCCGACGACTGCCATATTTTAAAAAAATTACATTAATTTGTTGAGTGGAAAAAATAAAAAATATAAGTTCTTCTGATATTAAAAAAAAGAGTTAAAAAAGAAAAATTTAATTTACTATCTCTTGGAGATAGTTTTCACAATTTTAAAAATAAAAATAAAAGGAGAAAAATGTTACCACAAACACAATTAAAAGCTTTAATGTTAAAATTAAGTATAAAAGATGAAAAAAATGCAGTTTTATTCCTTGCAAGACTAAAAGGCTGGATTGAAAAAAACGGAAATACAAATATAAGCCTTGCAAAAGGAATAAATAAAATAGTGGATGATATTCATCAAAAAGAAATCCAAAAAGCCCAAGAAATAAAAAAAATAAATCTTGAAACGATAAAAAATCCTCTCTTAAAAAAATACGCAAAAGAAATTATAGAGCTTCATAATCAAGGATTAGGTGCAAGACGCATTGAAAAATGGCTCTGGGAAACACATAGAGCAAAAATCTCTTATTCAAGCATATATAGACTACTAAAACAACAAAAAGAAAAATAATGGCTAATTTACGCGGTGGAAATTTTGAAAAGCAAATTAAAGATGCTTTTCATAGAACTTTGCGGTTTAGAGAAGGTAGACATTTAAAAAATGATAATTTTACACACTCAATAGCACTTGCCGAAAAAAGAGAAATGTATCTAAAAGATTTTAAGGAATATTTAGAGCAGAATGGGATTATAGACGGCAAAATTAATCAATATATAACAAAAGACACTATTAGAGACTTTATAGAACAACGCACAATGGAATTAAGCCCTAAAAGTGCATTAGACTATACAACAGGCTTTAACTCACTTATAAAAGGATTAGAGCAAGCAAATATAACTATTCCTGCAAATCCAAGCGAAAATGATTTT
>JALTBU010000138.1 GCA_027008345.1 Nautiliaceae bacterium
TAAAGCATATGAGTAACAAAAGCATAATCCGCGCTGCTTTTTGGTGCTAATGCTCCATATGGTGCAAATCTCTCATCATTTGCAAGAGTTGGGTCATCTTTTCCTTTCCATTTTGCACTAAAAGGAGGATTGGCTACAATAGCCTCTGCTTTTAAATCAGGAAATTTATCATCTGTTAAGGTATCACCTTGACGAATAGTAAAATTTTTATAATGAATGCCGTGAAGCAGCATATTCATTCTTGCAAGGTTGTAAGTGGTTCTATTTAATTCCTGTCCGTAAAAGTGCCCTATTTTTGAATAATGTCTTGGTCTAATGAGTAATGAACCACTCCCACAGGTTGGGTCATAGATAGATTTGATTTCTTTTTTATTTAAAGTAACAATTTGAGCAAGGATTTTACTAATCTCGGCTGGTGTATAAAATTCTCCTCCTTTTTTACCAGCTCCTGCTGCAAATTCTCCAATTAAATATTCATAAGCATCTCCTAATATATCACTTTTTGGATTTCTTATATCAAAATCTATTTTAGAAAGATGTTTAAATATATCTACAATAAGAGCATTTTTTTCATTTTCACCTTTACCAAGTTTTGGTGAAGTTAAATCTACATCTTCAAATAGTCCTATAAAATCCTCTTCACTATCTTTTCCAAATGTTCTATTTTCTATTGCATTAAGGGCATTTTTTAAATCCTCTAAAATAAACTCACTTCTATTTGCTTTTCTAACAAGATAGTTAAATAATTCATTAGGTTTTAAGAAAAATCCAAGCGAATCCATTGAAGCAGTTTCAATTTCTTTAATATATTCATCATAATTTTCAATATTTTCATTTAAATCAATATATTCAATTCCAAGTTCTTGTTTTAATCCAAGTTCTTCATTTACATACATTTCTTGTTTTTCGCTAAGGTATTTATAGAATATAAAGCCTAAAATATAATTTTTATATTCATCTGCATTCATTTTCCCACGAAGCAAATCGGCAATATTCCAAAGCTCTCTCATTAAAATGCGTTTTTGCTCATTACTCACTGTTTGACCCTTTTTTATGAAATAATATCAAATATAATTAACTCCTAAACACCACAATTTCAAACTCCAAAAAATTAATCGGAAAGTCTTTTAAAAAATTTTTAATATCTTTAATATTTGCTTTTACCCCTGCATTTACACCTGAGTATTTTATATATTCAAATATCTGTTTTGGAGAATCAAATTCAATTTTGTAATTTAATATTTCAGTTTTTGGAGTGAGAATTTTAGCTGAATTTAAAATCTTTTCTTTTGAATGGATAGGGGAATTTATATTTAGATGTTTATGAAAAGTTTTGAATGTATTAGATGTAAATATTGCCAAAAGATAATCTTTTTTTAAATTTTTAATTTCATTAAATACAAAATCCAAGTCTTTTGCCCATTGAAGTGCGGAAAATGAGACAATCTGCTCAAAATCATATTTTTTAATTTCCTCAAAACACTCTTTTGTATTAAAATCAAGTTTTAAACTGTTACAAGGGTTTAGTTTTAACATATTTTCACTGCTGTCAATCCCTAAATAAAAATCAAATTTTTTATATTTACATAATCCTTCGCTTCCACAGCCCAAATCTATAATTTTTGATTTTAAAAAAGGCAGATATTTTTTGATAATACGCTTTTGAATAATATTGTATCTGCCATATGTATAGGCAAATTTTTCGAAACTCTTTAATCCCATTTTTTCCCGTTTTTAAATTGTGATATAATTCTACCAAAAAAGGTAATTAATGATCAGCGTATTTTTTGCTATTCAAATAGTACTTGCAATTATACTTATAATTCTTGCACTTCTTAACAAATCAAGCTCAATGGGATTTGGCACATATGCAAGCAGTAACGATTCAGTTTTTGGTGCAAAAGGACCAATGGATTTCTTAACAAAGGCAACTATTACAGTTGGATTTTTATTGGTTCTTAACACATTAACGCTTGTATATCTATACAACAAACAAGCAAATACATCAGTAGTGGATGAGGTAAAAGTTCAAAAAACAACAACTGCTCCTAAAAACGTTCCAAGCGTTCCGTCTATCCCTTCAAAATGAAAAAATTAATTCTTTTTTTTCTGCCTTTATGGCTTTTGGCAGAAGCTCATATATTTGTTTTACACAGAGTTGATGATTTTAGATACCCCACTACTGATATATCATCAAAACTGCTTGAAAAAGACATCAAATATCTTCTTAAAAACAATTATAAAATTGTAAAACTTTCTACTCTTGTAAAAAGAATGGAAAACAATCAAAGCATAGACAAATATGTTGTATTTACAATTGACGATTCTTTTAAAAGTTTTTATAAAAACGGACTTCCGGTATTTAGGAAATACCATATTCCATTTACACTTTTTGTATATACCGAATCAGCGGATAAACATTATGGTGATTATATGAGCTGGAAACAGCTAAAAGATACCGCAAAATACGGAGAGCTTGGGGTTCACAGCTATGCACACCCTCATCTTGCAAAACTCAGCAACAAACAAATCATCGAAGATACACAAAAAGCAATAAATTCATTTAAAAAACATTTAGGATATGTCCCTGATATGTATGCGTATCCGTATGGTGAATATGACAAAAGAGTTAAAAAAATAATAAATAGATATTTTGATATTATATGTAATCAAAACGCTGGGGCAGTAAACAACCAAACACCATTAAATGACATTGACAGAATTGCAATCACAGGAGATGTAAATATTGCAAGAAAACTTAAAATTGGTATTTTAAATGTTAAAAACCTTCAAATCAAAAGAAATAACAATGATATAAAAGAGATAAGCGGATATATAAAATATCCTTATGCTTATATCTACATCACAAAACTTGGATGGAAAAGAATAAAAACAGATAATGGATATTTTGATTATAAACCTGATTTCAACCTAAAAAAATACAGAAACAGAGTTATCATAAGATATAATAATAAAATCAAAACAAAATTAATATTAAAGGAGGAGTAATGAACGAAGTTTTTGAATTTGCAAAAGATCATATGAATAAAAGTATAGAGGTATTAAAAAAAGATTTAAACACACTAAGAACCGGAAGAGTTTCAATCCACGTGCTTGACGGAGTTAAAGTTGAATATTACGGCGCGCCAACACCGCTTAATCAGGTGGCAAACATTAATGCAGTTGACGCAACTACAATTGTAGTAAGTCCTTGGGATAAATCTATTATGAAAGATGTAGAAAAAGCTATTCAAGAAGCAAATGTAGGTGCAAATCCTAACAATGACGGTCAGGATATAAAATTATATTTCCCACCAATGACAGAAGAAGAGAGAAAAAAACAGGCAAAAAAAGCAAAAGAATTTGGTGAAAAAGCAAAAATTGCCATAAGAAATGTAAGACGCGAAGCAAACGACAAAATCAAAAAAATGTTTAAAAATAAAGAAATTACTGAAGATGAAGAAAGACAGGGGCTTGAAAAAGTTCAAAACATTACTGATGAATTCGTAGCAAAAGTTGATGATATAGTAAATAAAAAAATCGATGATGTAATGAAAGTATAATTACATCGGAAAAGAGTAAAAAATGGGAAATCTAAACGTAAAAGAAGTTTATGAAAAACACGGGGCTTTATTAAAAGGTCATTTTCTACTTAGCAGCGGTAAACACAGTGAATATTATCTTCAAAGCGCAAGGGTTTTAGAATATCCTGAAGTTGCAGAAGTTTTAGCAAAAGAACTTGCAAAACAGATAATAGAAGCTGGAATCAAAGTTGATACGGTATGTTCTCCTGCAATAGGAGGACTTCTTGCAGGATATGAGCTTGCTCGTGCTCTTGGAGTTAGATTTATTTTTACTGAGAGAGTTAAAGGGGAAATGACTCTAAGACGTGGTTTTGAAGTAAAGCCTGGAGAAAAAGTATTAATTTGTGAAGATATTATCACAACCGGTGGAAGTGCCATGGAAGCAGCAAGAGAAATTGAAAAAAGAGGCGGTGAAGTTGTAGGTTTTGCAGCTATTGCCAATAGGGGAGTATGTAAAAGAGTAAATGGCAAAACTGAAAGAAAACCTGAATGCAAACTCCCAGCTGATAAACCTCTTTTTGCTTTGGAAGATTTTGATTTTGAAGTATATGAACCTGAAAACTGCCCTATGTGCAAAGCAGGAAGCACTCCGGTAAAACCCGGAAGCAGAGGAAACTGATGGACTGTCCTCTTTGTAAAAGGGAAAATGAAAATATTATTTTTGAAAATGAACTTTTTAGAATTATTTTAGTTGATGAAATCCCGGGATATATAAGGGTAATTACACAAAAACATATTAAAGAATATAGCGATTTAAATGATAATGAAGCTGTAAAAATTATGCTTGCCGTTAAAAAAATAGAAAAAGCAATGCTTGACTTTTTAAACCCGGACAAGATAAATATAGCAACTCTGGGAAATATGGTACCTCATCTTCATATTCATATTATCCCAAGATATATAAACGACCCTTGGTGGCCCGGGGCTACATTTTGCGAGAGAAAAAGAGATTTTAGCTATCCTCCTTTTGATGAAAAAAAATACAAAGAAGCAATAAAAAATTGTTTTTAGCCCTCCTTCTTTTTTATTTTCTTTTTTTTGCACTTATAGGTGATTATGTAATATTTATGCCAAAACTCTTTTCTAAATTTTTTACACCGACTCAAATAGGTATAATATTTTCAATGATGCCAATTGCAAGATTTTTAACGCCTTTCATTTTTATAAAAAAGCCTTTGACAAAAAGAGATTATATTTTAAGCATTATCACAGCCGTTTTATCTTCTTTTTTAGTTTTAAGTCATAATTTTTATCTTTTATTAACCGCATTTTTCATGCTTGGCGCTTCTTTTGCCATTCTTTTCCCATACATTGAAGCAATAGCCATAGAAAAACTCTCTACAAAATACGGAAAAGCCAGAGTAATGGGCTCAATCGGCTTTATGCTGTACGGAATTATATTTTCATACCTCAAAATCAATCATCTTATAAGTTTTATAATTTTAATGCTTTTAACAGCAATGAGTGCAATGTATTTCAAAGAAGATAAAACAATTAAAAAAAGCTCATCAGGAAAAATATCTTTCTTAAAAGATTATAAATTCTGGCTTGGGGTTGTATTTTTACAGATAAGTTTCGGGGGGTTTTATAACTTTTTTACAATTTATCTCATAAATCACGGAATTGATAAAAAATATGTTGGGTGGCTGTGGGGTATAGGTGTTACGGCGGAAATTATCGTATTTTTGATAGGACACAGATTTTTACATAAACTCAAACCCCTCAAATGGATGAAAATTTCAATACTTTTAACATCTATAAGATGGCTTATGTTATGGCTTTTTGCAAATTCACTTTTGCTTATTTCAGCATCCCAGATTATACATGCTTTTTCATTTGCTATATTTCATACATCAGCACTTTTATATATAAACAAAAAATACGAAAACAAAACACTTGCCCAGCAGTTTTATGCTGGAATAGGTTATGGACTTGCGGCATTTTTAGGAAGTATTATTTCAGGATTTTTATACGGGGAAAATCTGTTTTTATATGAATCGCTTATTGCTCTGTTTGGATTTTTGATTATGTTATAATTAAATCAAGTTTATGCAAGGGGAGTTATTGTTACCAAAAAAAATATATCAAAGAAAAATAGTACTCAAATATGAAAATACAGTAATAACCGGACCAAAAAGAGTAGGAAAAACTTTTTTGGTATTTGATTTTTTAAAAAGTTTTAAAGGGAAATATAAATATATCGATTTTAATGATTTCAGGGAAAAAAATTTTGATTTTAGTGACACCGATTTGGTAATCTATGACAATTATGATTTTTCACATCCTATTCCTCCAATAACTACATTTGTCATAAGCGATAAAAATATTAATATTGAAGGCTTTAAAA
>JALTBU010000139.1 GCA_027008345.1 Nautiliaceae bacterium
ACTTGATACTATATAGAAATAACTTCGATTTTTTTTTTTTGCTTAAAGTAAAGGATTTTCGGGGGTTTGAACGCGATTTATTGACTTTTTTTTGTAGGAAGAATATAATTTGAAAGACAAAAAAAAGAGGTGCTCCGGATTGGCGTCTGGTGAAGCACCTCCTACCACATTAGAAAGGTAAAAAAATGATTACCCCTGAGGTTAAAAATAATATACAATTTTCTGAAAAATGTCAAGCATACTTAACATTTGAGAATGAATATGTTAAATTATACGATAAAAAAAATCCGAGAAAATTAGCAGAACAAAAACACGCAAAGAAAAAGTTGCTAAATAGTGATTTGATAATTAAGTTAGAAAAATGTGGATTTGATGATTATTCAAGTAAAGTTGAATTTTGTGCGAGTAATCTCGTATTTAGTATCCAAGAACATATTGAGACAAAAGATTTAAGGAGACGCTTGAAAGATGCTAATTTTTGCAAGTTTAGGTTTTGTGCGACTTGCAACTGGCGAAGAAACTTAAATCTTACTAGGGAACTCCTAAACGCTTTTACTCTCTTAGAACAAATAAAAGGGGAAGTAAAATATCTCTTCTTAACTCTTACAATGAAAAATCGTCCTTCTAGTGAATTAAAAAAGGCTGTTGGAGAATTAAACAAAGCTTTTGAAAGAATGTCTAAGACAAAAGCATTTAAAAGTGTAGTAATGGGATATTTTAAGGCAGTAGAGATAATTGGGTCTAAAACTAAGTCGGGAGAAGTCCACCCGCACTTGCATATACTTTTAATCGTTCCTAAGAGCTATTTTAAGAGCCGTTATTACCTTAGCCATAGTAAATGGGTAGAAATGTGGAAAAAGGCGCTTAAAGTGGATTATACGCCTGTTTTAGACGTTCGTCCTATAAAGCCAAAGAGAAATTTATTAGCATTACAAAGTGCAGTGTTAGAAGTAGCAAAATATTCTGTTAAGCATACAAAGTTAGTTGGGCTATCAGACAAAGATTTTAAGAATGTGATTAATCAGACTAAGAATATGAGATTTTATTCTACTGGTGGAATACTTAGGGAGATGATTAACTTAGCAAAGATAGAAGAAGAACTGGTAATTCTTGATGGAGAAAAAGAAGAGTTATGGAGAGAGATATACGAAGAGATTTATAATTGGGAGAATGGAGATTATTTTTTAGAGAGAATTAATGTGGTTGATGATGAATAGTGGCACGGGGCTTGGATAGAGATTGTTAGCGAGTTGATGATTGTTTGCGACCCCGTGCCACCCTGGGCGCCTTGTGCGACCAGTGGATTACGCGATGAATATTTTAATCATACTCTTATCATACTTCTATACTAGTATTATCCTAATGTTGTCACAATGTTATCATACTTTTATCATAGTTATGATTGTTATTCAAATTTCATTCAAATTTATAATAAATATTAGATAGCAAGCAATCGCAATGTCCCTCCAAATTTTTAATTAAAATTTGGCGGTCGGCTAACGCCTTGACATTGCTTTGCTTGTTGGGGAAGACCCCAAACCCCTTTTTCTTTCCCTGAATTTTGCGTTAGCAAATATTTTTTATTTGATGATTATAAATACTTGCTGACGCAAGCTAAGGGAAAAAGAATTATAAGGAAAAGAAATCCAAGAGACTTTTGACTACGCTTTTATTTTTCTTCCCTCAATATTACTTTTTTTTCAGACTATAATCAAAATAATTGAATAAAATGATAGTAATTTCAAGGGGTATTTTTGG
>JALTBU010000140.1 GCA_027008345.1 Nautiliaceae bacterium
TTAAATAAAATTCACAGGGTCAATATCTGTTTTCATATCTTTATCAATACATGGAAAGATTAATTTTTGAAGATTTTTGCCTTTTAGCAATACCTGATACCTGTATCTGTTTTTGAGTTTAAAAATCGGGGCTTCTCCATATCCTACTATCTCTTCTCTTTCACCCAAACATTCAAGAAACTTTTTCATTTTTAAATATGCTTTTTCTTTTATTTTATCGCTAAATTCAATTTTTGCCATTCTGACAAACGGAGGATATAAAAGCTCTTTTCTTAAATTTATCTCTTCATCGTAAAACTCTTCATAACTTCTGTCAAAAAATTCTGGATTAAGTGTCTGGATTATAACCTCGCCGTCTTCTTTCCTCCCGGCCCTGCCTTCAACCTGACGAGCTAAGGAAAAAGCCCTCTCTCCTGCTCTGTAATCTGCACTGTTTAGTAAAAAATCGATATCTAAAACCACTGCAAGTTTTACATCAGGATAATCATGACCTTTACTGAGCATCTGTGTACCTACCAATATATCAATCTCTTTATTTGCAAATTTTTTCAAAACTTTATCAATCCTACTTTTTGATGTAATTATATCTCTGTCAAATTTTTCAATTACAGCATCAGGAAAAACTTCTTCGAGTCTTTCTTTTAGTTCGCTTGTACCGATTCTTTCATTTAAAAATTCATCACTTCCACAATATTCACATGATTTTGGAATTCTTGAAGTAAAATTACAATAATGACAAACCAAAGCTCTTTTTTCTTTATGAACACTCATTGCAACATCACAATATGGACACTTAACAGATTTTCCGCAATTCCCACAAATCATATATTTAAAATTTGCCCTTGTTGGAATAAAAACAATAACCTGTTTTTTTTCTTCAAGTGTATTTTTTATTTTTTGTAAAATAAACTCATTAAAACTCTCTGTAAAATATCTTTTTTTGCTTGTATTAAAAAATGTCCCTTTAAGCCTGAAATGTGGAAATTTATACAAATCACTTACAAGAGGCGTTGCACTGCCAAGTACTACTTTTGCACCGTATGTCTTACCAAAAACAATTGCCAAATCTTTTGCGTTGTATTTAGGAGTAGTTTCAGATTTATATGAATCATCATGCTCCTCATCTACAATAATAAGTCCAATATTTTCAAAAGGCAAAAACAATGCGCTTCTTGCACCTGCTATTATTTTAATTTTACCTTCATTTATTCCGCTAAGTATCTTTTCTTTTTTATTTTTTGTTATTTTACTGTGCCATATTTCAATTAAATCTCCAAAATGTTTTTTAAGTCTTTTTTCCATTTGTGAAGTTATGGCAATCTCAGGCAGTAAAAAAACCACTTCTTTTCCTAAGTTTATTGTCTCTTCAATCAGTTTTATATAAATTTCTGTTTTCCCGCTTCCTGTATCACCAAAAAGAATACCAATATCTCTATTTTTCAAAAACTCTAAAGCCTCTTTTTGTTTGTGTGATAATTGAATATCAGTTTTAATATTATTACTTCTAATCTGGAATTCAGAACTCGAAACTTCTTTTTCTGTTCTTTCCTCTTCCCACTTTCCTGCTTCCTCTTCTCTGATTTGAAAAAGTCCTGCGGCTTCTCCTATCGAGCACAGATAATATTTTGAAATAAATTCAATTACTTGGATTTTTTTATTAGAAAAAGAACTAATTTTTTTAATTACAGGTTTTGTTTCAAATGAAGGTTTATTTGTTTCTTTAACTACTAAACCTAAGGCAC
>JALTBU010000141.1 GCA_027008345.1 Nautiliaceae bacterium
ATACCTTCTGTACAACCATTAATAATTGAAGTTGTTGAGCCTTTATGTACAGGGCAGTTGTAATTAAAAAGTCTTTTTATCTGCATTTTTGCCTCCTTTTACTGACATCCGAAACATTCAACACTTCTGTCCATTACTTCTTCACTAACTTCCGGAGACTGGCTTCTTAAATAATAAAATGATTTAAGTCCAAGTTTCCATCCGAGTGTATATATTTCATTAAGATATCTTCCGCTTGCTTTATCAGTAGTAATGAAAATATTAAGGCTTTGTCCCTGGTCTATCCATTTTTGCCTTATAGCCGCAGCTTTAACCAATATTGTCTGATCAAGCTCATACGCAGGTGTATAAAACATATATGTATCAGCACTTAAATTTGGAACAACCACAGGAATTAGTCCGCTTAAATTTTCTTCATACCATTTTCTTTTATAAACCGGTTCAATTGTTTGAGTTGTTCCTGTAAGTATTGATATTGAGCTTGTAGGAGCTATTGCCATTAAATATCCGTTTCTAATACCGCCTTTTACTTTTTCTCTTAATGCTTCCCAGTCATATTCCATAGCACTGAAAAGATCTCTCTCAACAAGTCTTTTTGCATTTTCATTTGCGGTATCAATAGGCAGGATTCCTTTACTCCATCTGCTGCCTTCAAATTCAGGATAAATACCTTTCTCCCTTGCCAAATCAGCACTTGTATTTATTGCATAATAACTTATACCTTCAAAAATTTCATCTATAAGTTTTAAATGCTCTTCACTTCCCCAGAAAACCTGTCTCTCAGCCAACATCTGAGCTTCACCCATAGCACCAAGCCCAATAGCCCTGTTTTTGAGGTTTGTATCTTTTGTTTTTCTGACAGGATAAAAATTCAGATCAATTACATTATCAAGCATTCTAATAGCTACTGGTACTACTTCTTTAATTTTTTCAGGAGTATTTACTTTGCTAAGATTAACACTTGCAAGGTTACAAACAGCTGTTTTACCGCCAACCGCCACTTTTTCCACAATATATACCTGTTTTCCATCAATACTATCAAGAGAGGTTATTTTTTTAGCTTTTTTTACAACCTTAACACCACCGCTTTCAACCTCAACATTCTCTTCTTCTTCATACATTACAAAACTTTCATCAGTAAAAGTAACTTTTACTTTATAATGGTTTGGCTCTGTATTTTGAAAAATTTCAGTACAAAGGTTTGAGCTTCTTATAATTCCACTGTGGTCGTTTTGATTTCTTCTGTTTGCATTATCTTTAAAACAAAGAAAAGGATTTCCTGTTTCATAATATTCAAGAAGTATTTTTTTCCATAACTCTTTTGCTTTTATTCTTTTTTTAGGAATATCTTCTCTTTGTTCGTATTCAATATATTTTTTCTCAAATTCTTCTCCGTAAAGTTCAGTCAAATCAGATACATCATAAGGGTCAAAAAGAGTCCAAAGCTCATCTTTTTCTACTCTTTTCATAAATAAATCACTAATCCATAAAGCCGGGAATAAATCATGTGCTCTTCTTCTTTCTTCACCACTGTTTTTTTTAAGGTCTAAAAAGTCCAAAACGTCCATATGCCAAGGTTCAAGATAAACGGCAATTGCACCTTTTCTAGTACCTAGCTGATCAACGGCAATTGCTATATCATTTGTGATTTTAAGCCAAGGTATAACCCCGCCGGCCGCATTTTTATGATTGTCAATAAAACTTCCAAGGGCTCTTATTTTGCTTACATCCCATCCGATACCACCACCGAATTTAGAAAGAAGTGCCATTTCTTTAAAATCATCAAAAATACCTTCTATATTGTCATTCATACTTCCTACATAACAGCTGCTTAACTGATGTCTTGTTGTTCTTGCATTTGAAAGAGTCGGAGTTGCCACCATTACTTCAAATTTAGAAATAACATCATAAAATTTTTTAGCCCAATATCCTCTTATTGCTTTTGGATCATTTAAATCTATATTTTTTCTTTCCTCCTCAGGAATTGACTCAGGATTTGTTTCATTTTGGGCAAGAAACATAGCAACCCCCATAAAAAGCTGTTGCGGAAGTTCAATTGGTTTTCCTTCTTTATCTTTTATGATATATCTATCATATAAAGTTTTAATTCCAAGATAAGTAAATTGAAGATCTCTCTCAGGTTTAATATATTCATTTAAATCATCGATATTAAATTTTTCTTTAAGTCCCGGAAGTAATCTTCCCGCCTTTTCACCCTTGACAAAATATTCTTTTAAATGATTATATCCTGTAAATCCTGTGACTCTATGATATAAATCATACAAAAATAGTCTTGCCGCCACATAATTCCAGTTTGGTCTATCTATATCAATTTTATCCACTGCGGTTTTAATTAAAGTGTCCTGAATTTCTTCGGTAGTGATTCCGTCACGAAATTGAAGCTTTGCATCAAGTTCAAGTTCAGAATAATCAACCCCTTCAAGCCCTTCACAAGCGGCCATTGTGTATTTTCTAATTTTTGAAATATCAAGAGGTTCTTTTCTTCCGTCTCTTTTAATAACAGTAATTCCCGGATACATTATTCTCCTTTTTTAAAGTCTAATGAAATAATATCTAAAAAAGCTAAGAGAAAAATTAAAAGAAATAAAAAAGAAAAAACTAAGAAAAAAGTTTTATTAAACTTACTGCTATAAACGCCGCAAAATAGGCAAAAACATTTGGATAAATTGTATAAAAAATTCTCCAAGCCCATTGTGAAACTTCTGCATAAAATGTACTCATAGCAGCTACACAAGGAGAATAAAACATTACAATTATAATCATAGCAACTGCAGCCGTAAAAGGCATTGTTTTTCTTATTGTTTCAATCAAACCTTTACTTGTTTCATTAGAATCACCCTTGCCATATAATACCGCCATTGTTGATACAACAGTCTCTTTTGCAGCAAGTCCTGCAAGAAGTGAAACATCTTCTCTCCATCCTAAATCAAGAGGTTTTGTAATAGGAGCCATTAATTTACCAATTTTGGCAATATAAGAATTTTCAAGAATTTTTTGATTCATCTCTTCTTCAATAGCCTTTTTTTTATTCAGCTCTTTCACCTGCTCTATTTTAAGTGAATATTCTTTTACAATATCAGCCCTTGGAAAGGAACTTAAAAACCAAACAGCAAGAGAAGCAAGTGCAATAAAAGTTCCTGCTTTTTGAATATACATTTTTGTTTTGATCCACAAATCAAATAAAAGAGCTTTTAATTTTGGAAACCTGTATTTTGGAAGCTCCATTACAAATGGTTCAGGCTCACCTTTGAATAATATAACTCTTAAAATTTTAGCAACTATAAGTCCAATTAATGCTCCTCCAAGATAAATGGCAAACATTACATCGCCCTGAATTGAAGGAGCAAAAAACGCACTTACAAGCAAAACATAAATAGGAAGCCGTGCCCCACAGCTCATAAATCCAATTACAAGCATTGTAATAAGTCTGTCTTTTGGATTTTTAAGTGTTCTTGCCGCCATATAAGCTGGAACACTACATCCAAATCCGCTAACAAGTGGAATAAACGCTCTTCCTTGAAGTCCAAATTTTTTAAGCACTCCATCCATTACATAAGCAGCCCTTGCCATATATCCAGTCTGCTCCATTAAATTTATTCCCAAAAATAAAATTAAGATATTTGGTAAAAACATAACAACAGCACCAACAGCTGGAATTACACCATTTACAATTGCGTGTTTGACTAAACCATTTGGCAAAATGCTTCCTATAAAATTTCCAAATTTATTAAATGCGGCATCTATATAATCCATAGGTATTGCACCAATTGAAAAAGTTGCTTGAAAAACAGCCCACATTACAAATAAAAATATAGGAAGTCCCAAAATCGGATGAATTAAAATTTTATCTATTTTCTCACTAAGTTTTTCACGTCTTGCTTTTTTTGCAATCTGAGAAATTATTCCTTTACTTAAAGCCAGCCTTTCTTCAAAAAATATTTCTTTTAAATCATCTTCGCTATATTCATTTTTTATAACACTTTTACTTTCATTAAGTTGAGGTAAAAGCTCTACATACCAAGGCTTTTCGTGGATTATTTTATATATATCTTCATCATCTTCAAGAAGTCTGATTGCTACAAATCTTTTATCAAATCTGCATTTTTTTATTTTCTCTTTTACATTTTCAATCTCTTCTTCAATAATTTCTGAATAATAAATTCGGGGAGTATTTTTTTCTTCAAAAGTTTTAATTACTTTTTCAAACAACTCTTCAAGACCAAAATTTTCTTTTGCCGAAACATTTTGAGCCCTGATATTAGTAAGTTTAAAAAATTTATCAGTATCAATTTCTCCTCCCTGGCGGGAATATTCATCATACATATTAAAAGCAATCACCATAGGTTTATTTAAATCCGCTATTTGCCAAGAAAAAGTTAAATTCTTTTGTAGCTGATTTGAGTCAACTACATTAAGTATCAAATCATACTCTTCGTTTATTAAAAAATCTTTTGTCACTTTCTCTTCCGGGGTATAAGGATGAAGCGAATAAGTCCCAGGTAAATCTATAAGTTTTAATTTAAAACCGTTTCTTTCAAATTCAACTTCTTTTTTTTCAACCGTAACACCTGAGAAATTCCCTACGTGTAAAGTTGCACCGGAAATTGAATTAATAAGATGACTTTTCCCGACATTTGGCTGACCAACAAGTGCTATCTTGATTTCCTTCAAATCTCCTCCTTTTTTACTTCTATCTCTTTTGCTTCTTCATCTCTTAAAGCTACATTTACCCCGTTAATATCCACATCAAAAGTATTTTTAGCAAGTGTATGTTTTAAAATTTTTACTCTCTCACCTCTTGCAAATCCCATTGATAGAAGTTTACTTTTTAAAGGTTCTTTTGCGTAAATTTTAGTAATTATCCCACTCTCTCCCATATTTAATTCATTAAGTCTCATTTTAATCCTTTTCATATACCGTTTATGAGATTATGAGTAGATGTGTATATGGGTTTTTAATATTAAAAACTATAAATTATCACATCTTCTCATACACACATCACCCATCAACACATCCACTCATCTACTATTTATCCTTTTGCTGGTATAATATCACAATAAATAAAAATGTTTTTTGACATATATCAAGATTAAGGAGAAAAAAATGACTCTTAAAACACCTCTCAAATCTGATTCAATTAAAATAATGCTTCTTGGAAGCGGAGAACTTGGCAAAGAAGTGGCAATTGAAGCAAACCGCCTTGGATGTGAAGTTATTGCAGTTGATAGATACCCAAATGCTCCTGCAATGCTTGTAGCACAAAAATCCTATGTTATTGATATGAAAGAAAAAGAACAGGTTTTAGATGTAATAAGAAGAGAAAAACCGGATTTTGTTTTGCCTGAAATTGAAGCGATTAACATTGAAGCGCTTTTTGAGGCAGAAAATGAAGGAATACATATAATTCCAAACGCAGAAGCTGTAAATAAAACAATGAACAGAAAAAATATTAGGGTTTTTGCCGCAGAAGAACTTGGACTTAAAACAAGTAAATATAAATTTGTCTCAACCTATGAAGATTTAAAAGCTGCCTGTGACGAACTTGGATATCCAAATGTCGTAAAACCTGTTATGAGCTCATCAGGACATGGGCAAAGTATAGTTAAATCCCCAGAAGAAGTAATAACTGCATGGGAATTTGCAAAACAGGATGCCAGAGGAAGTGCAGATGAGTTGATTGTTGAAGAATTTATCAACTTTGATTATGAAATAACACTTCTTACTGCAAAAAACGACAGAGAAATTGTATTTTGTCCACCAATAGGACATATTCAAAGCGGCGGGGATTACATATTTTCATGGCAGGAAATGGAGATGAGTGAAATTGCACTTAAAAAAGCCAAAGAAATTGCAAGAAAAATAGTAGAAGGACTTGGAGGTAGAGGAATATTCGGTGTTGAAATGTTCGTAAAAGGAGATGAGGTATATTTCAGTGAGGTTAGCCCAAGACCTCACGATACGGGGCTTGTCACATTAATTACTCAGTCTCAAAGCGAATTTGCACTTCATATAAGAGCTGTTTTAAATTTACCTCTTGGTTTTGAATTCATCACACCTGGGGCAAGTGCTGCATTTAAATCAGATAAAGAAACATATAATCCAACATTTGAAATTGAAGATGAAGTATTTTCTAAAAATTCAAGATTCGTTATTTTTGGAAAGCCAGTTGCCCATAAAGGCAGAAGAATGGGTGTTCTTTTAGTTAGTGACAAAAATGCAAAAGAAGCACTCAAAACTGCTGAAATTCTTATCAATAAAATTAACCTCAAATAAAAAACTGATTAAAATTTAATCAATTTTTCTTCTTTTTTCTTTCTGTTTTATATTAAAATTAATTTAAAATTAAAAAAAGGAGTTGTTATGAAAAAAATTGAAGCGGTTATTAAGCCTTTCAAACTTGAAGATGTAAAAGAAGCGCTATTTGAAATAGGAATAAGCGGAATTACCGTGAGTGAAGTTAAAGGTCATGGAAGACAGCAAGGACATACAGAACTATATAGAGGTGCAGAATATGTAGTAGATTTTCTTCCAAAAATTAAAATTGAAATTGTGGTAAAAGAAGAAGATGTCGAAAAAGTTGTTGAAGCTATTATTCAAAATGCAAGAACGGGTAAAATAGGTGATGGTAAAATTTTTATTATGCCTGTTGAAAAAGTTATTAGAATTAGAACAGGCGAAGAGGACGAAGAGGCAATCTAATCAATTGAAAATTAAACAATGGAAAATTAAAATTTTCAATTTTATATTAAAAGGAGTAAAAAATGGATTTTAGCTGGGTAATTGATACCTTTTTTGCACTGTTTGCATTTACATTGATTATTCTTATGGTTCCAGGTTTTGCTATGCTTGAAGCAGGACTTGTTAGAACAAAAAATGTAACCACAGTACTTACAGTCAATACAATGATTTATATTGTTGCAAGTTTGGTATTTTTCTTTTGGGGATATACACTTGCATTTGGGGGATGGGACGGAAGTAGTATGAGTATGTATGCCGCATTTTTATTCCAGATGGCATTTGTGGGTAAAACAGTAAATATTATGAGTGGAGGTGTTAGTGAAAGAACAAAAGTAATTCCTCTTGCAATATTTACAATCTTTATGGCAGGACTTATTTATCCTCTCATTGTTAACTGGACATGGGGTGCAGATATGCTAAAAGGAACATTTTTGGATATATCTTCAATGCACGACTTGGCAGGTTCAACCGTAATTCACTCAACAGGTGCATGGGCACTTTTAGCGGCTATTTTAATTATCGGTCCAAGAAAAGGAAAATATAAAGACGGTAAAATCAGAGTTTATCCAGCAAGTAATATTCCTCTTGTGGTACTTGGAGCATTTTTATTATGGATTGGGTGGTTTGGATTTAACGGAGGAAGTGTCGGAAGTATTTCAAGTAAAGAAGCGGCAAATACTGTGGCTCTTGTAGTAATGAACACAAACAACGCAGGATTAATAGGCGGACTTATTGTTATGATACTTGTTTATCTTCAATATAAAAAATTCGATATTACCATGATATTAAATGGAGCTCTTGGCGGTCTTGTCGCAATTACAGCAGGAGCTGATGTTGTAAGTCCACTCAGTGCATTAATTATCGGAGCAATTGGTGGAGCACTCGTTTATTATGCAGTTCCGTTTTTTGACAAATTAAAACTTGACGACCCTGTCGGAGCACTTTCAGTGCATTTAATAAATGGTATATGGGGAACAATCGCAACAGGTATTTTTGCAAAAGACGTAAGTTTAATGGCACAGATTAAAGGTGTAATTGTTGTAGGTATTTTTGCTTTTGTAGCATCATATATAATTATTTATATAATAAACAAAATTGTTCCGTTTAGAGCTGATGAAGATTCTGAAATTGAAGGTCTTGATGTAAGCGAATGCGGAATTGAAGCTTATCCTGAATTTAAAAGGGCAATTTAAGGGCCCTTTTAGATTTTAA
Source organism: Nautiliaceae bacterium (assembly GCA_027008345.1). GTDB lineage: Bacteria > Campylobacterota > Campylobacteria > Campylobacterales > Nautiliaceae > JALTBU01. Next base: position 7,972 of record JALTBU010000141.1, read on the forward strand.
ATTGTTTAATTTCTTCTAATAATTCCTGTGCAAGTTTTGCAATTCTTTCAACATATGTTTTATTTTTTATAATATTTTGTTCGTTTTGAGTAGAAAGTTCTTTGATTGTATGCATTTGTTGAATAAATTCTTCCATTTTTTTAACTATCTGCTCAATATTTTGAACATTTTCTTCAACTTTTACAACTACATTTCCCATTTCATCAGATACAGATTCTATTTGATTTTGTGCGTTAAATGTTTTTTGAGTAAGCTCACTTACATGCTCAATATTTTTACTCATATCACTGCTTGCAGAGTTAATAGCTTGAACAATTATATTTATTGTTGCGTCAATCTCTCCAAGAGATTTTTGTGTTCTCTCAGCCAGTTTTCTAACTTCATCAGCAACAACGGCAAATCCTCTCCCATGTTCTCCTGCTCTTGCTGCTTCAATTGCTGCATTTAGTGCAAGAAGATTTGTCTGGTCAGCAATCTCTCTTATTACAGTAAGAATATTTTTAACCTGTTCTGCATCTTGTGAAAGTTGAGTTAATTTATTTGAAAGTTCATATTCATTTTCTGAATTTTGTTGAATATTTCCTACTGTTTCTTCAATAATTTTCACCGCTTCTTTTAAATTATCATTTGCATTAAGAATAGCGTTTTTAACTTCATTTGAATTTTCAGCTTCAATTTGAAGCTGATTTTTGATAGTATCAGCATTTTCAGATGCATTTGTAACAATTTCAGCTTCTTTTTTAATATTTTCTGTAATCTTATCAAATGAATTTTTAAGAGTTGTTGAAACAGCTTTATTTTCTTCTGACGAATTTGTAGCTCTTTGCATAACTTCATGTAAAGAAGCCAGGAAGCCTCTTAAAGCTCTTCTTATTTCACCAAATTCATCATCTTCGTAAATTCTAACTTCAATAGAAAGATCTTTATCTCTTGCTATCATTAAAATAAGATTTTTTAAACTTCTAAGCTGCAATGAAAATGATTTTATAATAATTACCGAAATAATTATAATTATCAATGAAACTATAGTTCCAATAATCAAATCCATTATTGCCGTATCGTGGATTGAATTTAAATCTTTTTTAATAATCTGAGCAATTCTGTCATCAATTTTTTTGAGGTAATTAATTTTTTTTGTAATAGTTTTAAACCAGTATTCCGCATCTACATTAAACCCACCTGTTTTATAATGAGCAATTGCTATTGATCTCATTCTTTCAACTTCTGCAAAAACTGGTTGTTTAATTGTTTCAAAATATAATTTTTTCATTTCATCATTAGCAAATGTTAAAAAGTCATCTATAAATGCTTTTTGTTGAGCTACAAGCGTAATAAATTTAGTATACATTCCAGGTGCAAACTTATCAGCACCAAATGTCGCACTAAGAACAGCTCTTTCAATACCTGCTCTTTCTTTTGCTTTAAGAAAACTTGTATATGCTGCTAAATCCATAGCTATTTTTTTATTAGGAGCATATTTTGCACTCATGCCTATTATTTTTAATATCAAGGCATTCATCTGAGTATACCACTTAACTTCATTTTTTAAAGAAATTTCGAAATTATCCACTTTTCTCCTGATTTGAGGCAGTTTGTTTAAATATTCATCAAAAAGCATATTTATAGATTCTCTAAGTGCAGTAGGCAAATCATTTAAATTTATTTTATTTAAAAACTCTTTTAATTCATTAATTTTTTCATCAGTAAGTTTTCTTTGGTTAATTAAAATAATTCTAAATTTTTTACCGTGACTTCCTAAGAAACCAGCACTTGCACCTCTTTCTTTTTGAGTTTCATGAATTAGAGCACTTAATTTTGTACTTAAATTAATAAGAGTTGTAAGCTTTTGCTTATTGCTTACAAACTGCTCATGAATAATAAGTTCTTTTCCTATAAAGTATGAAACCATAAGTAAGGAAAAAAACACGATTAAAATAATTTTTGTTTTTAAACTGAGCGAACGAAGATACTGCATACTTCTTCCTTTTTTATTGTTATTATTACATATAATCGACCATATTTGTTATAATTTAAGCAAAAAGGAGAAAAAAATGAAAGCACCTGATTTTTGTTTGCCAAACCAGGACGGGGTGGAAATTTGTTTAAGAGATCTTAAAGGTAAATGGATAGTTTTATATTTTTATCCAAAAGACAATACTCCTGGATGTACCACAGAAGCCAAAGAATTCAATGAACTGCTTGATGAATTTGAAAAACTTGGTGCAATAGTAATAGGTGTAAGTCCAGATTCACCGAAAAGACACTGCAATTTTATTGAAAAACACGGTCTGAAAATTACTCTTTTAAGCGATGAAAACAAAGATGTTTTAAAAGCATACGGAGCATGGGGTAAAAAGAAAATGTATGGCAAAGAGTATGAAGGAGTTATCCGCTCAACTTTTATAATAAATCCTGAAGGTGAAATAGTAAAGGAATATAAAAAAGTAAAAGCCAAAGGACATGCCGCAAAAGTACTTGAAGATTTAAAAGAACTTATAAATTCCTGATGTTTTGGAATAATTTCAAAAAAAAGCATCTTATTGCAGGACATAGGGGTAATAGATTTTTTTACCCCGAAAATACATTAATTGCATTTAAAAATTCACAGCACTGTGACTTTATAGAACTTGACATTCAACTCACAAAAGACGGTGAAATAGTCATAATTCACGATGCAACACCTAAAAGAACTTCTGATTTTAATACTGACAAAACAATATCCGAACTTACTCTAAAAGAGCTTAAAGAACATAATTTTGGAAAGTGGTTTTTGGATAAAGACCCTTACAAAACAAAAAAATTTCTGACTTTAAAAGATATTGAAGTAATCAAAAAACAGACAATTCCCACTTTAAAAGAAGCACTGAAAATAATAAAAAAACCTATAAATATAGAAATAAAATCAAAAGAAATGGATTTGGATAAAGTGCTTTTTTTAATAAAAGGAAAAGAAGAAAAAATACTTTTCTCATCTTTCCATCATTATCATATAAATAACCTTAAAAAATTAAACCCAAAAATCAACACTGCTTTGCTCGATGAGATTAAAAGAGAAAATATTATTGAATATTTAAAAGAATTTAATACAAATAATTATAATATTTCCAAAATTATAGCTGATAAACATTACTTAAAATTTTTAATTAAAAACAAAATCAATATAAGCATTTATACAGTAAATAAAAAAGAAAAAATAAGAAATTTATTTAAAAAAGGAGTTAAAGCCGTATTTAGAGATTATTGTTAAAATCCATATCTTTTCATAGCAGCTGCAGCCTCTCTTTTAAGTTCTTTTTCTTTCATTACTTGTCTTTTGTCATGAAGCTTTCTACCCTTAGCCACTGCAATTTCAAGTTTAGCTTTGTTGCGGTTATTAAAATATATTTTTGTGGGCACAAGGGTATAACCTCTCTCACTGGTATATCCCGCTAATTTTGCAATTTCATCTTTATGCAAAAGAAGTTTTCTAGGTCTTTTTTCTTCGTGTCTGAAAGCCTTATAAGTTGAATCAAGATTACTTATATGTCCCTGAACCCACCATGCTTCACCGTCTTTTATTCTTACAAAAGAATCTTTAAGATTTGCTCTGCCGGCTCTAAGTGCTTTTACTTCACTGCCTTTTAGCTCAATCCCGGCTTCATATTTATCAAAAATATCATAATCATGATACGCTTTTCTATTAGTTGCAACTACTTTCATCTCACATCCTTTGAAACAAAAAGAGTTCCATTTGTCTGTTTATTTTCAAGTATTTCTTTTACACTCTCTAAATTTTTACCATTTGTAAGATACATAGGTATCCCTCTATCCATCAAAAATTTAGCGGCTTTAAGTTTTGTAACAATTCCTCCGGTTGCAAATTTATCATTTGGATCACATTCTTGTTTTAACCACTCTTCTTTTATTTCATCAACAATTTTTATTGGTTTTGCATTTTTATTTGTTTTTGGATTGTCGGTATAAAAAGCATCAATATCGCTTAACATTATAAGCATATCCGCATCAAAATAATATGTTACATAAGCACTTAACTGGTCATTGTCACCAAAAAGTATTTCTTCAACTGAAACTGAATCGTTTTCGTTTATAATAGGTATTACTTTATTTTCAAGCAAAACATTTATCATTTTTTTCGCATATTCTGTTCTTTTTCTGCTATCAAGGTCTGCTGCTGTAAGAAGTACCTGAGCTACTGTCGTATTATATACATTGAATCTCTCTTTATATTCTCTCATCAAAAGAGGCTGACCTATTGCTGCAAGGGCCTGTTTATTTTCAAGTTTTGTTTTATCAAGAGGACATTTTGTATATCCGGCCCCCACTGCACCTGAGCTTACAAGAAGTATTTCGTATTTTTTATTAAGCTCACTTAAAAATTTAACAATATCATCAATTCTTTTACTTAATCTTCCATTTTCATATAATGTGGCAGTGCCTACTTTAAATACTATTCTCTTCATCTTCATCTTTCGTATTTTCCAACATATCTGCAAGTGCAAATTTCAATGCATCAAGATTAATTTTTGCCACAGCGCTTATAGGAAGTATAAATGTTTGTTCATCAAAATAACAAGGATATTCATTGTTTGCCCCGTATTTACATTCATTTGGAACGATATTCATTCTTTCAAAAAAATCTGTTATTTTTTCTCTATCAACTGCATCAATTTTATTTAAAGCTATCGCATAAGGTCTGGTTGAGAGTTTTTCACTGTAATTTTTAAGCTCTTTTTTAAGCGTTTCAAACTGATATACTGGATCTCTAAATGAAGCTAAATCAATCACATAAAGAATAATTTTTGTTCTTTCTATATGTTTTAAAAACTTTAACCCAAGTCCTTTTCCAGCATGAGCTCCTTCAATAATCCCTGGAATATCAGCCATTACAAAACTTCTGTATTCATCTATTTTTACCACTCCAAGTTTTGGAGTAATAGTTGTAAATTCATAATTTGCAATTTCAGGTTTCGCGTTGCTAAGTGCACTTATTAATGTTGATTTCCCTGCATTTGGAAAACCTACAAGCCCTACATCTGCAATAAGTTTTAGCTCCATTACAATTTCAAGCTCTTTTCCTTCTTCCCCCGGTTGTGCATATCTTGGAACCTGTTGTCTTGGACCTCTAAAATGCCAGTTTCCAAGACCACCTCTTCCGCCTTCAAGAAGAACTTTTCTCTCACCGTGACGCTTCATATCAAGCAGAACTTTACCTGTATTTGCATCTTTTATAATAGTCCCAGGTGGTACTTTAAGAACCAAATCTTCTCCGTCAGCCCCGTGTTTTTTTCTGCCTTCCCCTGGTCTTCCGTTTTTAGCTTTTAAAACTCTTTTTCCTTTAAAATGAGAGAGGGTATTTGTATTATTGTCACATTCGACAATAACATCACCGCCTTTTCCCCCGTCTCCTCCATCAGGTCCGCCTTTTGGCACAAACTTTTCTCTTCTAAAACTGACACACCCGGCACCGCCTTTTCCAGATTTGACCTTCAATTTTATATTATCAACAAACATACATATACTCCTTGTAAATTATATGAAATTTTAGCATAATGATAAAAACTAAAAATGAAATCACTGACTAAAAAAGAGAAACAATTGAAAATTTTAGCAGAACAAAGATGTTTAAAAAGCATTTAGTTTAAATTTTATGAGTTAACACTTTTTGACCTTTATAGAGCATTAAAAAATTTACACTCTTGTTGAGCATATTTAATTAGTACCAAAATGAAGTTATATTGAAAAATATTTAAATAATAAAAAAAGAGGAGAAATTAATCTTTTGTAGGATAAACTGAAACTTTTTTTCTATCTTTATCTTTGATTTCAAATTTTACATATCCGTCAATTAAAGCAAAAATAGTATGGTCTTTACCAATTCCTACATTATTTCCAGGATGAACTTTTGTTCCTCTTTGTCTGATAATAATATTTCCTGCTCTTACAAATTCACCACCGAATTTTTTAACGCCGAGTCTTCTACCAGCTGAATCTCTGTTATTTTGAGTTGACCCTTGTCCCTTTTTGTGTGCCATTTCTGCTCCTTAATTACGCTTTGATTTCTTTTACAACAACTCTTGTAAAGTCTCTTCTGAAACCTCTTTTTTTCTTAGAGTCTTTTCTTCTTCTTTTTTTGAAAATGATAACTTTTTTACCTCTGCCGTTGTTGATTACTTCTAAAATTACTTTTGCCCCGTCAACCACAGGAGTTCCGATTTTAACTTCGTTATCATTTTTTACTAAAATAACATCATCAATTTCAATTGTTTTTTTTGGCTCTGCGCCTTCAATTCTATCAAGTTCTAAAATATCTCCCTGATGAACCTTATATTGTTTTCCGCCGTGTTTAATTACTGCATACATATTTTAACCCTTTTACTCTGGTTTTAGGATGAAATATTACCAGTAAAACCTTAAAAATAACTTAAATTAAGAATTTTTTAAGAAATTACTGCAACACATTCGATTTCTACTTTTGCTCCCTTTGGCAAATCTTTGACTGCTACTGTACTTCTTGCCGGTTTATGAGAAAAATACTCTCCATAAACTTCATTTACAGCGCCAAAATCATTAATATCAGCTAAAAATATTGTGGTTTTTACTACATTATTTATATCTGCACCTGCTGCTTTTAACACAGCTTTTAAATTCTCACACACCTGTTTTGTTTGTATTTTTACATCTTCATCCAAAAACTCTCCGCTTGGTGTCAGTGCAATTTGACCGGATGTAAATATCATATTCCCGATTTTAACAGCCTGAGAATAAGGTCCTATTGCCTCAGGTGCATTTGCGGTATGTATTTTTTCCATCTGCATCCTTTTTTATAAAATTATACCAAATCTCCCTTTTTTAATTTTCCTTTTTCTTTTTTTATGATTCCTTTTTTAATTGCCTTTTCTATGGCTTCATTTGCTAAAAACTTTCCTATTTCTATCAAAATAGGTGCCTTGTGAAATTCATACCACTCGGCAACATTTCTTGGCACATCAATTTGTATATCAGGCACATATTCGGCTTTTCTATATCTATAAATAACATCCATCATCAAATCAATTGACTTATTTACAGGATCTTCTTTTTCTTTAAACATTTTAGACCATATTTCTTCTAAAATATTCTGTGTTTTAATTGCATCTTTTGATAATTTAAAATTTAACTCTCTCTCAGGCGCATATAAATCAACTGCTATTATCAAATCATTCAAATCACTCATTACAGGAGCTATCGGTACAAGATTTAAAACACCTCCATCAACAAGCATTCTATTGTCTATTATTACTGGGTCAAACACACCGGGAATTGAGCTTGAAGCCTGCATGGCTTTAAATAAATCACCTTTTTGAAGCCATACTTCCCTACTTTTTGTCAAATCGGTAGCTACAGCTGTAAATTTAATAGGCAAATCTTCTATTTCAAAATCTTTTCCTACAATGGTTTTAATTTTATTAAAAATCTTATCTCCATCAAGTTTAAAAGGAGATTTTAAAAATTTAAAAATATCTAAAAAATCAAGACTTGTAACCCATTTTTTGTATTCATTAAGTCCTCCGCAGGCTTCAAGACCTCCTATAACCGCTCCCATGGAAGTACCTGAAATGCTTTTTATCTCAAAACCATTTTTTTTTAATTCTTCAATGATACCTATGTGGGCATAACCTCTTGCCCCACCTCCTCCTAATACAAGCGATATTTTCATACTTATCCTTTAATAAAAATTTTTTTTATGTTAATATTAACAAAAAGGAGAAAAAAATGAAAAAAGTTTTATTAACTTTTATATTTGCAATATTTGCATTTGGAAGTGCGACAGAAGTTACAACTATCGATAAAAAAACAACAAAAGATTCTATAATTTTTGTATATGATGTTCCGGATGCGGATTTTAATGATTTAAAATCAAAACCTGATTTTTATAAAAATCTGCTTATAAGTATGGTATGCAAAAATAAAAATGCAAAACTTTTAGCAGATACGATGAATATTGTATATGATTACAGAAAACATTCAAACAATAACGACAAAGTTGTTATAAAAATTAAAAAAGGCGTATGCGATACATTAAAATAAGCAATAACTAAATAAAGTTAAACCATTGCAAATTTTAACAGAATAAATACATTTAAAAATTTATTGAACATAGTAGCTTAATGTTTTTTAGCCATTATGAAGTGTTAAAAATTTGCAGTTTTTATTTTTAGTAAATACTTCAAAATAAAATTTGGCCTTTTTAGGCTTTTGTTTAAATAAAATCAAAATATATAATAAATCAAATCAATCACAATAGTGTCAAAGATTTTAATTAAATAAAAGAAAAAAATGAGAGGAAATTACATCATTCCTCCCATACCTCCCATTCCGCCCATATCTGGCATTGCAGGAGCTTTTTCATCTTTTGGTTCTTCTGTTACAGCCGCTTCAGTTGTAAGAAGCAGACCACTTACACTTGTCGCATTTTGAAGAGCAATTCTTTCAACTTTTGTCGGGTCAATAATTCCAGCTTCAAACATATCTACATATTCACCAGTTGCAGCATTAAACCCTGTATTTTCATCAGCTTCTTCTACTGTTAAAGCCACAACACCTGGTTCGTACCCAGCATTCTCAGCAATTTGTTTAATTGGAGCTTTTACCGCTCTTTTGATAATATCAATTCCAATTTGTTCATCTGGATCAACTGATTCAACTTCAGCTTTTTTAGCTGCTTTAAGAACAGCTGCACCACCACCAATTACGATACCTTCTTCAACAGCCGCTTTTGTAGCACTGAGTGCATCATCAACTCTATCTTTTTTCTCTTTCATTTCAGTTTCAGTTGCTGCACCAACTTTGATTACTGCAACACCGCCACTAAGTTTTGCAAGTCTTTCTTGTAATTTTTCTCTATCATAATCAGATGTAGTTTCTTCAATTTCTTTTTTAATTTGTTTAATTCTTGCTTCAATAGCAGCTTTATCACCTTTACCGTCAACAATTGTAGTATTTTCTTTATCTACAACAATTCTTCCAGCTTGTCCAAGATCTGCAAGTGTCGCACTTTCAAGTGTTCTACCAAGTTCTTCACTAATTACCTGACCACCTGTTAAAATTGCAATATCTTGAAGCATTGCTTTTCTTCTATCACCAAATCCAGGCGCCTTAACTGCCACTACGTTTAATACACCTCTAAGTTTATTAACTACTAATGTTGCAAGTGCTTCACCTTCTATATCTTCTGCAATAATTAATAACGGTTTATTTCCAGCTTGAACCATTTGTTCAAGTAATGGTAATAAATCTTTCATATTGCTTATTTTTTTGTCATATAAAAGAATGTATGCATCTTCGTATTCAGCTACCATTTTATCTGGATTTGTTACAAAATATGGGCTTAAATAACCTCTGTCAAACTGCATACCTTCCACTACTTCAAGTTCATCTTGAAGTGATTTACCTTCTTCAACAGTAATTACACCGTCTTTTCCAACTTTATCCATAGCTTCTGCAATAAGTTCACCGATTTTTCTGTCATTGTTTGCTGAAATAGTCGCAACTTGAGCAATTTGTTCTTTGTTTTCAACAGGTTTGCTCATTTTTTTAAGTTCTTCGATAATTGCTGCTGCCGCTTTATCCATACCTCTTTTTACTGCAATTGGATTTGCTCCGGCAGTAATATATTTTAGACCTTCTTTAAAGATTGCATGAGCTAAAACAGTTGCTGTTGTTGTACCATCCCCTGCTTCATCAGCAGTTTTACTTGCAACTTCTTTTACAAGCTGAGCTCCCATATTTTCTACTGGGTCTTTTAATTCAATTTCTTTTGCAACAGATACACCGTCTTTTGTGATATGAGGTGCACCAAAACTTCTTTGAAGTAATACATTTCTTCCTTTTGGACCCATTGTAACTCTAACAGCGTCTGCTAACTTTTCTACTCCTACGAGTAATTCATTTCTTGCTTTATCAGAATATACGATTTCTTTTGCCATATCTCCCCTCCTTTAATTATTTTTCAATTTTTCCTAAGATATCATCAGTATTTAAAACTAAATATTCTTTTCCATCAAGTGTAATATCAGTTCCTGCATATTTTGCAAATACTACAATATCTCCTTCATTAATTGGTAAATTTTCATCTTCTTCAACTTCTTTTGAAATAGCTACAACTTTTCCTTCAAGAGGTTTTTCTTTTGCATTGTCTGGAATAATAATTCCGCTTGCAGTTTTTGCTTCTTCTTCTAATCTTTCTACTAAAACCCTTAAGCCTAATGGTTTAAACATTTCCTCCTCCTTTGTCAATTATTAAATTTAACTGACGAAATTATACTAAAAAAAAAGAAAAAAGTCAATAAACTTTAAATATTTTTTTAGGAAAGTTTAGTATATTTGACTAATAATTTTTATTTACATTCCCATCATTTTATTTGGGAGCCATAGTGAAATTTCAGGAATATAAGTAATAAGAAGAAGTCCTATAAGCATTACTAAAAACCATGGTAGTACTGATTTTACAACTTCTTTTATAGGCTCTCCTGTAATTCCGCTTGCCACAAAAAGATTAAGACCAACAGGAGGTGTAAGCATCCCAAGCTCCATATTAATAGTAATAATTACACCAAAATGTATAGGATCTATCCCCAAAGTTTTTGCAATTGGAAGAAGAAGAGGAACCATAATCATAATAATTGAGCTCGGCTCCATAAAATTACCTGCAATTAATAAAATAATATTAACAGCTATTAAAAACATAACTTTATTAAGATGCATATGAAGTACAAATTGTGTAAGCATTTCAGGGATATTCTCAAGTGTAAGAAAATAAGCAAATACCGAAGCATTTGCAATAATAAACAAAATTATTCCGCTTGTTTTTGCACTCTCAAAAAAAACATCTCCAAGCTCTTGTATTTTAATATCTTTATATATGACAATAGAAACAAAAAGCGCCCATATTGCACTCACAGCAGCAGCTTCTGTTGGTGTAAAAATACCTCCGTAAATTCCGCCAATAATTATCACTATTGTCATTAAGGCCCAAAAACTCTCTTTGAACTTCTCCCATCTAACTTTCCAGCTTGCAGGAGTTGTCTTTTTAAACCCAAGCCGTTTAGCTCCTACATAAGTTACAGCCATAAGCATTGAACCAATCAGTAGACCTGGAATTATTCCTGCTATAAAAAGTTTTCCTATACTCTGGTCAGCAGTAACTCCATAAATAATCATAACAATACTTGGAGGAATTAAAATTCCAAGGCTTCCGGCAGTCGTAATTGTTCCAATTGCATAAGTTTTTGGATAACCAGCAGCTGTAATTGCCCCAAACATAATTGAACCAATCGCAGCAACTGTAGCAGGCGAGCTTCCGCTCACAGCCGCAAACACAATACTTGCCAAAATTGCAGCAATTGGCAGACCTCCTGGAAGATGCCCTACAAAAGCTTTTGCAAATTCAATTATTCTTTTTGCGCTTCCACCTTTGCTTAAAAGATTACCGGCTAAAATAAACATTGGAATTGCCATAAGAGCATATTTATCAAGCTGTTGGAAAAGATTGCTTGATAAATCAATTAATAAATCACTGCCTTCAAAAAAATAAGCTGTTATAAAAGTTGAAAGACCAAGCGCAACAGCAACAGGTACACTCAAAAACAAAAGTAAAAAAAAGACTCCAAAAAGTACAGCCACAATCATTTATCCACCTCAAATTCTTCTTCAAGTTCTTCAATAATTTCTTTTTCTTCTTTTTTTCGTATTTTTTCAGCAGGAGTTAATAAATCGTCTTTTAATTTGAAAACCACCATAAAAATTCCAAACACAGCACTTACAGGTAAAATCAGATAAACTATCCACATCTGAATGCCTAAATCAACACTTACTTCTCCACTTGCCTTAACTCCAAGGTCAGGGTCAAAAATAAATATATAACTAAAATATGCAATGATTCCCAGATATACAAAATTTATAATATCCACAAGAACTATAACTGTTTTTGCCAAAGTATCGGGTAATTTATCAAGTAAAAGAGTAACTTTTATATGAGTGCCTTTTCTAAAAAGATAAGCAGCTGCAAAAAGTGCAGAATAAATAAAAAGATAACTGGTTAATTCAAAAGCCCATTCAATACTTTTATTAAGAATAAATCTGACTGCTACATTTACAAATGCAAGCAATACTCCCGCAAAAATAGTAAAAGAAGTCAGGAATATTAAAATTCCTTGAATAGTTTTATCTAAAAATTTCATTCACCTTCTTTTATAACTTCTTCGATTAAGTCTTTTCCTATTGTGTCATAAAATTTAGGATAAATACTTCTTAATTTTTTTACCCAAAGTTCTCTTTGTGCCGGTGTTAAAGTATCTATTTCAAGCTTTCCTGTTTTTTTTGCATATTCTTTGATTTTTTGAAGTTGATCGTTATTAAGCTCTTTTGCCCATACTCTCTCTTTGGCTGTTGCTTCTTTCATAGCTTCAAGTACAACTTTTTTTAAGTTTGCTGGAAGTCTATTCCAAAATTTTTTACTCATTACCACAAGATACCCAAGATATCCGTGATTTGTAAGTGTCATATATCTTTGAACTTCATAGAATTTTTTAGTATAAATATTTGAGATTGTATTTTCCTGACCATCAACCACGCCTTGTTGAAGTGCAGAATAAACTTCACTAAACGGAAGTACCACTGGGATTGCACCAAGTGCTTTGAATTGCTCGATTAATACTTTTGAACTCATTACTCTAAATTTAAGGCCTTTACAGTCTTCTGGTTTAATTAAAGGTCTTTTTGAATCTGTCATTTCTTTAAATCCGTTATCCCAATATGCAAGAGCCACATATCCTTTTTTTGTAACCATATCTCTTAATTTTTTACCAACTTCACCATCAAGTACTTTATGTAAATGATTCTCATTTTTGAATAAAAACGGTAAATCAAAAAGCCCAAGCTGAGGCACAAGACCTGTAAATTTTGAAAAACTTGGCGCCGCCATTTGAACAGCATTAAATTTCATTTTTCTTAAAACCGCTTTATCCCCTCCAAGCTGTGCATTTGGATAAACTTCAACCTTTATTTTTCCATGGGATAATTCTTCTACCCTTTTTGCAAAATAATCTGCTGCTTTTCCTTTTGGAGTATCAGGTGAGACAACATGTGAAAATTTAATAACATAATCAGCTGCTAGTGATAAACTTGCAATTAATGCTGTTGAAAGTAACCCTCTTAATATTTTCATTTTTTCTCCTTTTTTATTTAATTATACTTATTAATATAAAACTTTAAAAAAAATAAATATTTAATTTTAAATTAATGTGAAAAATAGTAACATTTAAGTATTGACAAGAATAAAAAAATTTAATATCATTTCATTCCTCGCGGTGAGGTAGCTCAGCTGGCTAGAGCGCCGGTCTCATAAGCCGGAGGTCGGGAGTTCAAGTCTCCCCCTCACTACCATTAAA
>JALTBU010000142.1 GCA_027008345.1 Nautiliaceae bacterium
TTTACAAGAACAGGAAGAGCTCCATATTTTGCAATATTTGAATTTGATGGAAATGAGTTTAAATTACTTGGACTAAATGAAAATACTCATGCTCATGAACATGAAGAAGGTCATGAACATGGACATCAAGAAGCACATACTCAAGATGAAGTTGAGCATCATCACAAACACGTTAAAGCTTCTAAAATAGAAGATTGCGATTATATAGTTGTAAGAGCACTTGGGCCTAATATGGAAGATGCATTAAAACTTGCTGGAATTAAAGTGATTAAAGTTAGAAAAAGCGATGGAGAAAATGCTCTTGAAGTTTTAGAAAAAATTAAGGATCAGTTAAAATGAGAATAGTAATTCCGACAAATACGCCAGATGGTCTAATGGCAAAAAGAGGAGCTCATTTTGGAAAAGCTCCTTTTTATGTAATTATTGATATTGAAAATGGAGAAGTTAAGGATGTTGATTTTACCCCTAATCCTGGACATAGCGGTGGAGCTTGTGGTAATGCAGTAATGAATATCAAAAATCTTGGAGCTGATGCTTTAATTGTAAGCGGAATTGGTCCTAATCCATTAATGGGATTTAATCAAGTAGGCATTAAAGTTTATTATGATGGTGAATCACCAGTTGTAGAAGAGTCAATTAAAAAATTTATTAATGGAGAGCTTAAAGAGATGAGTCCTGAAATGAGCTGTTCTCATCATAAATTTTAATTTTTTTCTTTTTTCTATTGCATTATAGATAAAAATTTATTATAATTCTAATCCACAAATGGAGAGGTGGGTGAGTGGCTGAAACCGGCGCCCTGCTAAGGCGTTGTACCCATTTCGGGTACCGCGGGTTCGAATCCCGCCCTCTCCGCCATTTAAATACTACATATTTTTCTCTGACACTTAATTTAAATAATGCTTAAATTTTTTTCTTTTTGATATTAAATAATTCAACGGATTAATTATTTAATCAATTGATATAACATTGTAACTGAAAGTATTAAAGTAACAATAAAAGCAAATGTTGCAAAAAAATTATTAAATTTACTGGATGTATATTCCCCCATAATTTTTTTATTATTTGATATCAAAAAAAGTATGGCAATTAAAACAGGGATTAAAATTCCGTCAAGTACCTGAGAATAGTATAGCGCGTCCACAGCATTTAAATCAGGATAGATTCCTATAACATCTCCAAAAAGAAGGGAACTTAAAAATACAATATAAAAACCTTTTGCATCACTGACTTTTTCATCCATACCTTCTCTCCATCCGAATGTGTCGGCTATAGCATAAGCTGTTGAACCGGCAAGGACCGGAATAGCCAACAATCCTGATACAATAATTCCAATAGAAAAAAACATAAAAGCATATTCTTCCGCCGCCGGTTTAAGTGTAGTTGCAAGAGTTTGGACATCAACCTGTGAAATATGAACACCATACAGAGTAACAGCTCCTGTTATTATCATACAGTATGCAAGTAAGTTTGAATATATCATTCCAACCGCAGTGTCAAAATCTACTTCTTTTGCCTGAGCTACGGATTTTTTTTCTTCTTTTTCTTCCGAAGCCTGCCAGAAAAGAAGATAAGGTGAAATTGTGGTCCCAAGCATGCCAAGAGCCGCCATTATCCATGCTATATCCCAATTTATGTGCGGAATGAATGTGTTTTTTAAAACTTCAATGAAATCCGGTTTAGCCATAAACACATTTATAA
>JALTBU010000143.1 GCA_027008345.1 Nautiliaceae bacterium
AAGATGGTTACAGGTGATAATGTTGCTGTGGCTAAATATATCGCTAAAATTTTAGGAATAGGAGAAAACATCTATTCTATTAAAGAGCTTAAAAATGAAACATATGACGAATATGTAACATTAGCTGAGGTTATCAGTGAAGCTTTACTTAAAACTATGAATTTAAGCGATGAAGAAATTAAGAAAAAAACAAATCAAATTGTAAAAATTGTTCAAGATGAAATAGGCAAAAAATTAAAAAGAGGTGTTGTTAAAAGACACGAAAGTGAAATTATAAGAATTATTGAACAAGCAAACGGATTTGCAGAAGTATTTCCAGAAGATAAATATTTTATCGTGGATGAACTTCAAAAAGCAGATCATATCGTAGGTATGACAGGTGATGGTGTAAATGACGCACCAGCTCTTAGAAAAGCAGATACAGGTATTGCTGTAAGCGGTGCTACTGATGCAGCAAGGGCTGCTGCTGATATTATACTTATGGCGCCGGGACTTAAAGTTATTATTGATGCTATTAAAGAAGCAAGAATTACATTTGAGAGAATGAAAAGCTATACAATTTATAGAATTGCTGAAACTATCAGAATTATTTTATTTATGACTTTATCTATTGTTATTTTTAATTTTTATCCAGTAACTGCATTAATGATTATTTTACTTGCATTATTTAATGATATTCCAATTCTTTCAATCGCTTATGACAATACAAAAATAGAAGAAAAACCGGTTAGATGGGATATGAAAGAGATGTTAGTATTATCAAGCTGGCTTGGTGTTGCTGGGGTTTTAAGTTCATTTACGATTTTTTATATTACAATGGTTTATGTATATCATCATCCTGTAAATCCATTTACCCCAGAAATTCCTAAATGGGTAGATATTCATGATTATAAATCTTGGCTTGCATTTGTTCAAAGTGCATTTTTTACCAAACTTGTAATGGCAGGACACTGGACAATATTCAATACAAGAACTGCTGATTGGTTCTTCAAAAAACCTTGGCCTAGTAAAACATTATTAGTAGCTCTTTTAGGAACCGCATTTTTAGGACTTATTTTAGGAGTTTATGGATTTGGTTTAATTACTCCTATAGGTTGGAAATGGGGTATATTCTTATTCGTATATACAGTAGTATGGTTTGTATTTAATGACTTTGTAAAAAGAGCAGTTGTTAAATATTACAGAAAAAAAGAAGGAATTAGTGTAATATGATTGATAAAGACTTAATTTCTTTTTTAGTTACAGTTGTTTTTTCTTTTCTTATAGGTCTTGAAGTTAGAAGTTACAGGGAGTATTTTCACTCCCGTTTTGAATTTGGAAGCATCAGGACTTTAACTTTTACAGGCCTTCTTGGCTTTGTTTTTTTTAAAATCAATCTTTATTTATACATTGTAGGTTTTATATCTTTAACACTTTTTTTTCTTTTGTTTTATTATTTTAAATTAAAAGAAAAAAAAGCAAGTATTGTTACTTTTTTAGTAGTTTCAATAACTTATTCTTTTGGCCCTCTTAGTCTTATAAAACCGTTTTGGTTTATTGCATTAATTTTTGTAATTTTAATTTTTGGCCTTAATGTAAAAAGGATGTATCCTAAAATCACTCAAAAAATTGATATTTATGAAATTGAAACTTTTGCTAAAATGGTTTTATTATCAGCTGTAATCTTGCCTCTTCTTCCAAAAACAAAA
>JALTBU010000144.1 GCA_027008345.1 Nautiliaceae bacterium
TTAAAAAATATCAAAATGAGTATATTAAAACATATATGTGCGTTAAAAATGCTTTTTTAAAAATAGATCCTTTTAAAATTGCTTGGGTCAGTTGGGATGAATATCATATTGAAATTAAAGCTATAACAATTAAACTTTTAAAAACAAATTTTCAAAATATTGAAAAGACAGTAAATGAAGTTTTGGATCGTTATTTTAACAGTTACGAAAAAGAAAATAAAATTCATTCTAAAAATTTAGCAGGAGAAATTAAAAAGTGTAAAGATTTAGATATAGAAAATTTATATAAAAACCTTTGTGAAAAAAATGATTTTTTGTAAATAATTACTTATTTAATAAACAATCATTAAAGTATTCTTTACTTATGCAGTGGATGCTTCCGTGTTGTTTTATTAGAGTATTTGCATTAATAGGGATGATTTCTCTGTCTTTGAATATTTCAGTGAATAAATCATAAACATATTTATCTTTTTTATCTTCATAAATTGGAAGTATTACCGCTTCATTTGTTATAAGAAAGTTCGCATATGTTGCGGGAAGTCTCTCTCCTTGCCATATTTTAGCATTTGGCAGTGGCAGTGGGATTAAATTAAATTTAGTTTTTTTAAGTTCTTCTTCCATTTTTTTAAGCTCTTCATAATGAATATCGTTTTTATCTTCACATTTACAATAAACTATCGTATTTTCATTTACAAATCTTGCAAGTGTATCTATGTGAGAGTCTGTATCATCACCTTCTAAAAATCCGTGATTTAACCAGATAATCTCTTTTACAAAAATTTCTTTTTTTAAAAAATTTTCAATTTCTTCTCTTGTCATTGGATAATTTCTGTTTGGTTCAAGAAGACACTGACTAGTGGTCAGTAAAATCTGACCATTAGTATCAATGCTTCCGCCCTCTAAAATAAAATTATAGCTTTTATAAATATCAAAAATTTCTCTTGAAATTAGATTATCATAATTGCTTGGAAATTTAAGTCCCCATCCGTTGAATTTAAAATCAAGAAGTTTAACTTCATTATTAATTTTTACACTTATAGCTCCAAAATCCCTTGCCCAAGTGTCATTATTTTTTACTTTTTTGAAAATAAAATTTTTGTGATTAAGGTGATTTATTGTATTTTCATCTTCATAGCATATTAAAACTTTTTGATATTGGGCTATTGCATAGGCTATTTGGGTGAAAGTTTTTATAGTATCTTCTAAACAGCAATTCCAATCAGTATTTTTGTGAGGAAAAACAAGCTGGATAAATTCTTGTTTTTCCCATTCGGGTATTAAATAATTCATATATCCCTTGGATCTGCAATTTTTCCTGCAATTGCACTTGCTGCTGCAACTGCTGCGTTACTTAAATATACTTCTGAATTTCTGCTTCCCATTCTACCTCTAAAATTTCTATTTGTAGTAGCTACTGCTCTTTCGCCATCTCCAAGTATTCCCATATATCCGCCAAGACATGCACCACAAGTAGGGTTTGCTACAACTGCTCCAGCATCAATTAATGTATCGATAATTCCTTCATGCTCTGCTTGTTTATAGATTCTTTGAGTTGCCGGAGTTACAATTAGTCTTACACGTCTGTGTACTCTTTTACCTTTTAGGATATTCGCGGCAGTTCTTAAATCACTTAAAGTTCCGTTTGTACAGCTTCCGATATATACTTGATGAATTTCTATATCGTCTTTTACTGCTTGGGATACAGGTTTTCCATTGCTTGGAAGGTATGGATAAGCAACCATAGGTTCAAGTTTGCTTACATCAATTTCAATTATTTGAGAATATTTTGCATCCGGGTCTGAATAATGAATTTTTGGCTCAGCTCTTAATGGATTATATTTTTTAACTTCTTCTAAGAAAGCTTCTGTAATATTGTCATAAGCGATAATTCCATTTTTAGCTCCGGCCTCAATCGCCATATTACACAAGCTCATTCTATCATCCATTGGAAGATTTTCTATTGTATCGCCTGTAAATTCAAGTGCTTTATATAATGCCCCATCAACTCCGATTCTTCTAATAAGCTCTAAAATTAAATCTTTTCCATAAACATGCTCGCCTCTTTCGCCTTTAAATACAACTTTAATTGATTCTGGTACTTTAAACCAGCTTTTCCCTGTAATCATACAAAAAGCAATATCAGTGCTTCCCATACCTGTTGAAAATGCTCCAAGAGCTCCATGAGTACAAGTGTGTGAATCAGCTCCGATAATTACATCACCCGGGATTACAAGGCCTTTTTCAGGTAAAAGTCTATGTTCAATTCCCATATCTTTTTCATCAAAAAAGTTTTTTAAATTATGCTCATATGCAAAATCTCTGTTTATTTTAGCCTGATTTGCAGAAGCTATATCTTTTGGAGGAATAAAATGGTCTAAAACAATTGCAAAGTTATCTGGTTTAGCTAACTTTTTTGCCCCGCTTTCTTTAAATGCTCTTATTGAAATTGGAGTTGTAATATCATTTCCTATTGTCATATCAACATCGCACATAATAATCTCACCAGGCTTTACTTCTCTTCCTATGTGTTCGGCAAAAATTTTTTCAGTTATTGTCATAGGCATTATTATCCTTTTTTGTCAAAATTATAACAAAAACTAATAATTGATGATAATCAATGAAAGTGTTTAAAATTCAGATAAAATTAGAAAAAAGGAGAAAAAATGAAAAAATTATTATTAGCAGGATTAATTGGAGCGAGTATGCTGTTTGCATATAATCCTTTAGATGGTGTAAAAGCTCAAAAAGCAGCAGCTTTAAAGATTGTCGGCAACAGTTTTATTACAGTAAAAGAGCTTAAAAACTGGATAAAAAATGACAAAGATTTTCAAATTGTTGATGTTAGAGAACCGGTTGAGTGGAATGCGGGACAGATTGATTATATAGAGACAATTAATCTTCCAAGAGGGCTTGTTTACGCAGGAGTTAAAGGTGGGGCGTTAAAGCCTGATAAAACTTATGTAATAGTATGTAGAACAGGCCATAGAGCACTTTTATCGGCGGCTACACTTAAAAAATGGTATCATTTTAAACATGTATATGTGCTAAAAGGCGGAATCAAAGCATGGATTCAAAGCGGAGGAGTTATTACAAATCAGCTTCATTTAGGACCAGTTAAAGTGCAACTTCTTAATAAATAAATCTTTTCCAACTCTTTGAGTTGGTTGTTTTTATAATCACTGTTTAATTGCTTCTATACTTTTTTGTATAATACTAAAAAAGGCTATTGATGGCTAAAATATTTATTTTTATTGGTATTATTTTTATATTGATTGGTTTAATTTTATATTTTTTTAAGGATTTTCCGCTTTTTCATTTACCGGGAGATATTGTGATTAAAAAAGAAAATTTTACTTTTTATTTTCCTATAACTTCTTCAATTCTTATAAGTATTGTGTTAAGTGCTGTTTTTTATATCATATCAAGGTTTTTTCAATGAGACTTTTTATAGCTACTCCCGTAACTTTACCGATTTACGGAGCAATAAAGCAAGATTTATCAAAATACATAAAAGGTAAATGGGTGGAAGGGTGGAATTTGCATCTTACTCATAAATTCATTGGAGAAGATGAGCCGGATAGATATAAAAATAAATTGAAAATTGAAAATGGAAAATTGAAAATTAACGGTATTGGGATGTTTGGAAATAAGGTTTTGTATTTAAAAGCGGATATTGATGATTCAATTAATAAACAAATTAATGAAAAATTTAATCTTAAAAATGACAAACCTTTTGTTCCTCATATTACTTTATGCAGGATTAAAGAGCTTAAAGACGGATATAAAGATGCTCTTAAAAAATGGGAAAATATAAATTTTGAAGTACCACTTGATGTTTATCTTTATAAATCCACCCTTACAAAGAAAGGTCCTGTTTATGAAAAAATCTACAAATACTAAAGCAGTTGCACTAAAATATAAAGCATATGAAGAGATGGCGCCAAAAGTGGTTGCCAAGGGGAGAGGAGAACTTGCTAAGAAAATAATTCAAAAAGCAAAAGAATTTGATGTGCCTTTATTTCAAAATGAAGAGCTTGCCGATATGCTTTTGAATATTGAGGTAGGAGAAGAAGTACCGCCTAAAATGTATGAAGCTGTTATTGAGGTTTTTATCTGGCTTTATAAATTAGAAGAGAAAGCCCAGCTTAGTAAATAAATAATTTTGTTATTAAATAAATATATTACAGAAATATTACGATTTTTTGAAATTAATTTGATTCTCCTTATGTATAATGTCGCAAATTTTTTAAGGAGAATCGATGAATGTGGAAGCGAAACTTTTTGAATTAAAACAGCTTGCAAAAGAAGCGGTGGAGAATGAATATTCTTATTTTGAAGTGGTTGAAGCTTATTGGGATTTAAAAAAAGAGATAGCAAAAAGTTTTGATTTGATTTCAAAAGATATGATTAACTACTTAGAACTTGCCAAACTTATAACTATTGAAACTTTATATGCCTGCGGTTTTGATGGGGATATTGAATCTTTACTTTTGGATATTTAATTCTTTAAATTGAGTTTACATTGCTAAACTATTGTGATATAATATATAAAAGTTTAAGGAGGGGAAAATGCAAAATTATAAAATTCTTCCAAAACTCGCAAGGCTTTCCATTTTAGAGGAATTTGAAGGTAAAAAACTTATTGACAGAGATGAATGGGTAGAAAAATATCCATGGCTTGAAGAAAAAAGAGCCACATTTGTAACTTTAAAAATGAAAAACAAACCAAGGGGAAGTAATCTTAGAGGATGTATAGGCTCAATCCTGCCTTATAGACCATTAATCGATGATGTTGTTGCAAATGCAAAAGCAGCAGCTTTTGAAGACCCGAGGTTTCCACCCCTTACATTTGAAGAATTTGATGAGGTTGAAATTGAAGTTAGTATTCTTACAATTCCTGAAAAAGTGGAATATGAAGATGTAAATGATTTAAGAACAAAAATAAGACCAATGGTGGATGGGGTAATACTTCAACTTGGAAATTATCAGGCAACATTCTTACCAGCTGTGTGGGAAGAACTTCCAAGTTTTGATATTTTCTTTGCACATCTTTGTATGAAAGCTGGGATGCCTGGGGATTGTTTAAGATATCATCCGACAATTTATAAATATCAGGCGGTTGAGGTTAAAGAAGATTAACTAAAGAATAATCATACTGATAAGTACAATTATTCCGATAATAGCAACAAATGCAGATAAAAAAAAATATATTTTTTTATCTGTATCCATTGTTCCTTTTTTTAGATGCTCTATCCATTTTGTATAATATCTATAAGTATATAAAGCCATCAAAATTCCGGCTATAACAATAAAAATGCCAAGATAATTATAAAATTGTATATTTATAAATTTTGTAGATAATTGAATATGTTTTGATTTTAATTCTGTTAATACCAGATACAAAAACAAATCAAATTTTTCTATAACAAATCCAAAAGCTATTAAAGATACAGATGTTCCAATCAATGAAATAGTGGCCCTTTCGACTGCCATTAAATTTCTAGGGTCTATTTTTGGATTATCATTCATTCTTATTCCTTTAATACTTCTTAATCCATAATTATATCTTACTTAAATGACTTTCATAATTATAAAAACTTACTTATCTTTATATTTTTTACAATCTTTTTTAGATTTTGGTAATCCATACAAAAGAACATGAACGAGTTTTTACCTAATTTAA
>JALTBU010000145.1 GCA_027008345.1 Nautiliaceae bacterium
TATCTAAATTACAATAGCTCTGGTAGTGAAGCTTTCTTTGGTATTGGTTCTAATCCTAATCAAGCTGATTATATTAACAAAGCTTATGATATTAAAGCTTATATCAGATATAAATTTTAATAAGTTTAATATGAAATTAACAAATAAAAGAGTTTTTTACTCCAATTTAAGGAAACTTTAAGTTTAAGGCAATATAATTTTTAGTCAACAAATTAAAAGGAGCGCACATGAAACTATCAAGATTATTTGTAGCCGGTGCAGTTGCCTTGTCTTTCACAGCAACAGCAGCACTTGCAGACTACAACAAAGGTTTCAAATATTATTCAAAATTCATTAAAAGAAAATCTCACATCAAAGCACCACAATTTATTAAAATTTTAGGTGTTCAAACTCCAGATGAATTAAAAGCATTATTTAAAGACAATGCTAAACCTTTAATCGAAAAATTAAAAGCAGCAGGAAAAGACAAAGCTGCAGCAGCAGTTGAAAAAATTGCTAAAAAACATAAATTAAAAGACCTTGAAGATTTCCTTATCGGTATTATGAACGGAAAAATCCCAGCAGGATGTGGTTGATACCACTTCCTTTTCTCTACTCATAACTTCAAAAAATTCAAGGAGTAAAAAATGAAAAAGTTGTTAATTTCAACCCTCGCAGTAGCTTCACTTTTTGCAGCTAATTCTAATAATAACGTTCAAAAAGAAATTGAAACTTTAAAAGCACAAATAGCAAAGCTTGAAAAGCAGGTAAAAGAAAATAAAAATTTAGCACTTGATGCAAACAAAAAAGTTAATCCTATTTATGCAAACAATCACTTATATTGGTCTTATGATTTAAGAACTTCACTTGATTACATCTATTATAAAACAAAATCAAATAAAAAATATGTAAATAATATCCTCTCAAACAGAGTAATTTTACAAGGAAGATATAAACCAAGTGGGAACTTATTAACTACTATCCAAATAGAGGCAAATAATATTTTCGGTATGAATAATGAACAACAATACTCTCCATATCAAAATATTTCATGGGTTGCCAATGAATCTCCGGATGATACTAATGTCAGAGTTAAAGAAGCATTTTTTAACTATTTCTTCGGACCTGAAAACGGTTTAATGTTTAGTGCAGGAAGAAGACCTGCAACAGAAGGTTTTCCTGAAAATCTAATTTATAATGACCACGCAAATTCACCACTTGCACATTTAGTCAACATTGAATTTGACGGTTTCAGTTTTATGGTAAGCAACAGTGTTTTCAGCGATTGGAGCGACAAATTTTCTGACTGGGGAACATGGGTAAAACTATGCGCCGGTAGAGGTTATTCAAGTTCAAAAGGAAAATGGCCAAACGATGGAAGTCCTGCTTATTCAAAAGATGATTTAGGTATTACTGATTTTGCAGGATTGATTTTCGTACCTTATGATGACGGTCAATATGCTTTATGGACTGAAACACTATGGGCATGGAATTTAAAAGGTTATAATAAAAGCGGTCAAATGGATAATTTAGGTGATTTCTTCGGTGAAGACATCAACCTTAAAGCAGTAGGAATCGGTGATGGAATAAGTGATTTTCTTGATAATACAACTGCATTTATTGATTTTGCTTTTACTAAAACTATGCCTTATTCAGGTAAACAAATGCAAGGAAGCACTGATAGCAAAACAGGTACTTCTATTT
>JALTBU010000146.1 GCA_027008345.1 Nautiliaceae bacterium
ATTAAAAACAATAATAACAATTTAGTTATTTATGATATCAAAGGTTTCTTTGATAAATCACTTGTGGATGGGAGAGTTTGATGAAAAATTTCGCATTAATAGGGGCGGCAGGATATATAGCACCAAGACATATGAAAGCTATTAAAGACACAAATAATAATTTAGTAGCTGCAATGGATAAATGTGATAGTGTGGGAATAATTGATTCTTATTTTCCTGAAGCTGATTTTTTTACAGAGTTTGAAAGGTTTGACAGACATATAGATAAACTAAAAAGAAATGGTCAAAAGATTGATTATGTTTCAATTACAACACCAAACTATCTTCATGATGCCCATATAAGATGGGCTTTAAGAAGCGGAGCAAACGCTATATGTGAAAAACCGCTTGTACTTAATCCTTGGAATATTGATGCTTTAAAAGAGATAGAAAAAGAAACAGGGAAAAAAGTTTATAATATTCTTCAACTTAGACTTCATCCATCAATTATAGCTTTAAAAGAAAAAGTTGAAAAAGAATTAAAAGAAAATCCAGATAAAGTTTATGATATTGACCTTACATATCTTACAAGCAGAGGAAAATGGTATTTTATAAGCTGGAAAGGTGATGAGAAAAAATCAGGTGGAATTGCTACAAATATTGGAGTTCATTTTTATGATATGCTCAGTTGGATATTTGGAGAAGTAGAGGAAAATATTGTTCATGTTAAAACAGAATATGCAAATGCCGGATTTTTAAAACTTAAACATGCAAATGTAAGATGGTTTTTAAGTGTCATATATGATTATATTCCTGATGAGATTAAAGCAAAAGGGCAAAGAACATATAGAAGTATTACAGTGGATGGAGAAGAGATAGAGTTTAGCGGAGGATTTACAGAACTTCATACAAGAAGTTATGAAGAGATTTTAAAAGGTAATGGATTTGGTCTTGATGAAGCCAGAAAATCAATTGATATTGTATCAACTATAAGAAATTTAGAACCTGTCGGGTTAAGAGGAGAGTATCATCCGTTTGCAAAAAAGGTTGTTAATGGCTGATTATTTTGTTCATGAAAGTTCTTATATAGATGATAATGTAGAAATAGGGGATGGTACTAAAATATGGCATTTCTGTCATGTGCTTTCAAATACAAAAATAGGTAAAAACTGCTCATTTGGACAAAACTGTGTTGTAGGTCCTAAAGTAAAAATTGGAAATGGAGTAAAAGTACAAAATAATATCTCTATTTACGAAGGTGTTGAAATAGAAGATGATGTGTTTTTAGGACCTTCTATGGTTTTTACAAATGTAATCAATCCAAGAGCTTTTATTCAAAGAAAACATGAATTTAAAAAGACTTTGCTTAAAAAAGGCTGTTCCATTGGAGCAAATGCTACGATTGTATGTGGTGTCACAATTGGAAGATATGCATTAATAGGGGCTGGAGCTGTAGTAAATAAAGATGTTCCTGATTTTGCACTAATGGTGGGAGTGCCTGCAAGACAAATCGGATGGGTTGATAAAGCAGGAAATAGAATGGAATTTGATGAAAATGGAATTGCAATAGACAGCTTTGATGGAAGCAAGTATAAACTTGAAGATGGAATTGTAAAGGAAATAAATGAAAATTGATTTTGCAAAACTCACTAATCAATATCAAAGATATAAAAAAGAGATAGATGAAGCTATTGCGAATGTG
>JALTBU010000147.1 GCA_027008345.1 Nautiliaceae bacterium
CCGTCTTTTGTTGGATAATCTCCGCCAAACACTCTAAGCTTAGGAAGTTTTCTAACAGCTACCTGAGTAATAAAAGGCATTAAATTATTTGGAATACCTTCCGGGTCTTCTCCTATCATTCCGCTTTCATGAGCACCTACCGGATTAAAATACCTTAAAATTGCAATTTTCCAAGAATTGTCACTAATAAATAAATCTTTTAATATCTCTTCTATCATATATTTACTTCTACCATACGGATTTGTTATACCCACACCCGTTTGCATATCTTCAGTAACTGGCATTTTCTCAGGTTCTCCATAAACTGTGGCAGATGAGCTGAATACAAATTTTTTGACATTAAATTCTTTCATAACCTGCAAAAGATTATTTGTCCCGCATACATTGTTTTCATAATATTCAAGAGGTTTAGCAACCGATTCTCCAACTGCTTTAAGTCCTGCAAAATGAATAACACTCTCAATATTATTTTCACTAAATATTTTTCTTAAAAGTTCTTTATCTCTGATATCGCCTTTAATAAAAGGTATTTTTTTATTTATAATTTTTTCTACTCTTTTTATAGCTTCTTGGCTTGAATTTGAAAGATTATCAAGTACTATAAAGTCAAATCCGGCCTCACTTAGCTCAATCAATGTATGGCTTCCTATATATCCTGCTCCGCCTGTTACTAGAATCATTTTTTACTCCACCGTAACCGATTTAGCCAAATTCCTTGGCATATCAACATCATTACCCATTCTTATAGCAACTTCCATAGCTAGAAGCTGAGTTATTACCATCATTTCAAAAAATTCTACCATTGGATGATTTGCTTCGCTGATTTTTATAAAATCATCTGTCATTTCAATATATTCGCTTGAAATTGTAAGAGTTGTAGCATCACGAGCTACAAGCTCTTCAATATTTGATTTTGTTTTTTCAAAAAGAATATTTTTACTAAGAAGTGCCACTACAAAAAGCTCAGGGTCTGCAAGTGCAATAGGTCCGTGTTTCATCTCGCCTGCTGGATATCCTTCTGCGTGAATATAGCTGATTTCTTTAAGTTTAAGTGCTCCTTCAAGTGCAAGAGGGAAAAATATATCCCTTCCGATAAAGAAAAATCCATGTCCGTGAAGATATCTTTTTGAGAGTCTTTTTATTTTTTCATGAATAGAAGTATCTACTTTTGTAACTTCAATAGCTTCATTTATTGCATCATATTCATTTACATTGCCTAAATAATTTGCAAGCATCCAAAGAGTCATAACCTGAGTGGCAAACGCTTTTGTAGATGCCACGCCTTTTTCTATACCGGCTCTAAGAAGAATTGTCCTGTCTGCTTCTCTTACTATTGAAGAGTTGTCTACATTACAAAGGGCTAATGTTTTTAGTCCTGCTTTTTTTGCCATTTTAAGGGTTTCAAGTGTATCTGCAGTCTCACCGCTTTGTGAAATTACTATAAAAAGAGTATCTTTCGTAAGTAGAGGGTCGCGGTATCTAAGCTCACTTGCAACTTCCACATCAACTCTTATTTTTGCATTTCTCTCAATCAGATATTTTCCTACAAGTCCGGCATGATAACTTGTCCCGCAAGCTGAGATTATAATATTATTTATACCTTCAAAAAATTTTTTATCAAGTTCGTCAAATTTAATTCCGTCTTTTGTATTACGTCCTAATGTATTTTCTTTTAATACAT
>JALTBU010000148.1 GCA_027008345.1 Nautiliaceae bacterium
TTTTAATAAACTTATCAAGTTTTTTAAGCTGAGATAATCCAAGAGCACATTGAATATCTGTAATTCTGTAATTAAATCCAAGCTCTTTCATTTCATAATACCAAGGATTAATATTTCCTTTTTCATCATAAGCTAAGTCTTTATTTATAAAATTTTCTTTTACCATTCCGTGATTTCTTAAAATTTTGGCTTTTTTATAAATTTCTTCATCATTTGTAAGAATGGCTCCGCCTTCACCTGTTGTAATATGCTTTACAGGATGAAATGAAAATGTTGTGATATCACTTAATTTACAATCTCCAACTTTACATTTTTCATTTTTCACTTTACACTTTTCAATTTTATAACTTGCCCCTATGGCATGAGCCGCATCTTCAAGTATTTTTATTTTAAATTTCTCTTTTATGTATTTAAGTTTTTCCATATCAACAGGATTTCCTGAAAAATGGACTGCATAAAGGGCTTTTATGTTTTTATGTTTTTCAAGTATTTCAATGCATTTATCTAAATCAATATTGCCATCCTCTTTTATATCTACAAAAATTGGCTTTGCATCTGCATAAAGAATAGAATTTGATGTGGCAAGAAAAGAATTTGGAGTGGTTAAGACCAAATCTCCTTTTTTAAGTAAAATAAGTGAGCTTATATGTAGTGCCGCGGTTCCATTGCTTAGAGCAACAGCATATTTTGCACCTGTATATTCACAAAGGGCTTTTTCAAATTCTTCAACTTTTGGCCCAGTTGTTAAATAATCACTCTTTAAAGTTTTAACAACAGCTTTTATATCATCTTCATCAATTGTTTGTTTTCCATAAGGAATTATTTTTTTCATTTTAGATCTTTTATAAATTCTTTGGCTTTACTTTTAAATTCATCACAAGTTAGCCACCAGTCATTTTTACCGGAAGAGTATTCAAATCCTATTTCTTTTTCAACTCCCCTCTCACCAAGTTCATTAATTGTATAATCAGCTTCAAATCCAAAATTAATAGTAGGTTTTATTACAAAATGGTCATCAAACTCAATAACTCTATCATCTCTTGTAATCATTACTTCGTGAAGTTTTTCACCAGGTCTTATTCCTATAATTTTATGAGGCAAATTAGGAGCTAAACATTTTGCTAAATCTACTATTTTCATTGATGGAATTTTTGGTACAAATATCTCTCCTCCTTTCATCCTCTCAAAATTTTTCAAAACAAATCTAACGCCTTCTTCAAGAGTAATTAAAAATCTTGTCATTTCAGGATGAGTTATTGGAAGTTCTTTTGCCCCGTTTTTAATTAAATTTACAAAAAACGGCACTACGCTTCCGCGGCTTCCTATAACATTTCCATATCTTACAACTGCAAATCTTGTTTTTCTTTTTCCTACCATATTGTTTGCCGCTACAAAAAGTTTATCACTCGCAAGTTTTGTTGCACCATATAGATTAATTGGAGCTGCTGCTTTATCAGTGGAAAGAGCAATTACTTTTTCTACTTCGTTTTCAAGGGCTGCATCTATTACATTTTGTGCTCCGTGAATATTTGTTTTTATACATTCCATCGGGTTATATTCTGCAACTGGTACTTGTTTTAGTGCAGCTGCGTGAATTACTATATCAACATCTTCCATTGCACGGGATAATCTTTCTTTATCTCTTACATCTCCAATAAAATATCTCATTCTTTTGT
>JALTBU010000149.1 GCA_027008345.1 Nautiliaceae bacterium
TTAACACCCATTTAAAATAAGTTTAAAATAATAAATTCTTGGTTTATTTTTAATTTTGAAAAGCTTTTATTATGAATATTTTTTAAATTTTTATATTCATTACAAGTTAAAAAAATAAAAGATTCTTTTATAAATATTAATCTTTATAAAATTTTAAAATCCATTTATTATCCTTTGTATGTTTACTTTTAAAGTAAACTTTTTATCTTCTTATAATTTTACTTTGAAGTTGTAGAGTAACAAGACTAAAAATTTTTTTTAAAACTATATTTTTTTGCAATTTTTATAGAGAAATTAATTTACAAATATGTATATCTTCTTTTAATAGGCTATTATTTAATTAAATAATTTCTTTTAAAATTTAAGTACTTTAATTTATATTATTATAAAGAAATTTTTTTATAAAAAATATAAAGTTTTTTTTATTAAATCCGATTTACTATTGAAGTGGCAGGGAAGCCGCTAACAAACTAAAAGGAGTTAGTTATGGGATTAAGAATTAACACTAATGTTCCTGCATTAAATGCACATGCAGCATTACAGGAAACAAACAGAAAATTGGCAGATTCTTTGGAAAAACTATCAACAGGTCTTAGAATAAATAAAGCTGCAGATGATGCTTCAGGACTACAAATTGCAGATTCTCTAAGAGATCAAGCTGATTCATTAGGACAAGCAATTAGAAATGCAAATGATGGTATTGCTATTATGCAAATTGCTGATAAAGCAATGGACGAACAAACAAAAATTCTTGATACTATCAAAGTAAAAGCTACTCAAGCTGCACAGGATGGACAGACAGCTGATACAAGAAAAGCTCTTCAACAAGATATTACAAGATTAATGGAAGAACTTGATAATATTGCTGGAACTACTTCATACAATGGTAAAGCATTACTTAGCGGTAGCTTTACAAATCAAGAATTCCAAATCGGGGCTTATTCAAATCAAACAGTAAAAGCAAGTATAGGTGCAACTTCATCTGATAAAATAGGTGACACAAGATTTGAAACCAGTGCTAGAATTACTTCAGCAGGAAATGTACAGTTAACATTTAAAAATGTTGATGGAGTACATGATGTTAAATTAGAAAGCGTTGTTATTTCAACAGGCGTTGGAACAGGTATTGGAGTTTTGGCAGAAGTTATTAATAAAAACTCTGATAAAACAGGGGTACATGCTTCTTGGCAAGTACTTGCTACAGGTTCTAAAGCAGTTCAGAATGCAGGAACTAAAGCAATACAAAGTTTGACAATTAATGGTATTAAAATAGGTGATATTACCGATGTAAAAGCAAATGACAGTGACGGTAAATTAGTAGGTGCTATTAATGCTGTTAAAGATCAAACAGGTGTTGAAGCTTTTATAGATAACAGAGGTAATTTAAATTTAAGAAGTTTAGATGGAAGAGGAATTGTTATTAGTGGGGGTAATTTAAGTCTTGCTGGTATTAATTCTGCAGGTATTCAAAATTATGGAAGGCTTACATTAACAAGACTTGATGCAAGAGATATTATTGTTTCAGGTAGTAATTTAAGTGCAGCAGGATTAAATAAAAATTCTAAAGTAGCTCAAGCTACAATTAATTTAAGAAGTATAAAAGGTAATTTTTCAGTAGATCAAGCAAGTGCAATAGGCTTTTTTGCAAATTCTAAAACAGCAGAATTTTCACAAGCAAAAACTACAAGTTTAGTAGGAGCAGGTGTTACAACACTTAAAGGTGCAATGGCTGTTATGGATATAAGTGATAGTGCAATGAAAATGCTTGATAAAATTAGAGCAGATATAGGTTCTGTTCAAAATCAATTGACAAGCACAATTAACAACATCACTGTAACTCAAGTTAACGTAAAAGCAGCTGAAGCACAAATTAGAGATGTAGATTTTGCAGCTGAAACTGCAAGATTCCAAAAATACAACCTTTTAGCACAATCTGGAAGTTACGCTTTATCTCAAGCAAATGCAGTACAAAAAAATGTTATGAGATTACTTCAATAATTTCAGCCCTTTTGGGCTTTTTTATTTATATTTAAAAAGTGTCAGATCTTATTTATTAATAATTATTAATGAAATATTTATTATAAAAAATTAAAGAAGATTTCTTTTTTTGAGTTCTTCTTTTAAAGGTGTAATTGACCTTTCCATAACTATTCTTTGAGCATTTATACTTCCTGCAAGCATAAAAAGCCATTCTTTATGTTGCATTATCCATTCAATTATTTTTGCTTTTTTTTCAATTTCAGTATTGCTTGGTTTAACAATTATTTTAGCTAAGTCTAATTCTTTGTTTACAAGATAACTTTGAATAGTGTCTCCATAAATATTTACAAATTTTTTTGTTTCCATTTTGGATTTAATTTTATCAATTTGAGAAGAAAGTTTAATAAGTTTTTTATAGTCAATATTTTCCAATTTATTTTCTTGGTTTAATTTTTCAAGTTTTTCAACTTCTTTTGCAATTTTTAAGAAAAGTTTTTCTATTTGAGATTGAATCTTTTCTCCATAAATTAGCATATCATTAATTTTTTTATATGTTTTTACTAAATCTTTTTCTATTGACTTTTCAGGAGCAATTTTTAGTTTGATTTTTCTTTTTTTCTTTTTAGGTATATATTTTTCAACAACTTCTTTAAAAGGCATTTCAATTGCTCCTTCAATTCGTGCACCTCCTTCAGTGGCATTTATTGTTTCAATTCCTTTTTGTTTTGTATTTTCAATGTCTCTTTCAAAAAAATTTCTAAACATATTCCAAACTCTTGTAGTTCTTATTATTCCTTTACCTCCATATTTAGTAACAAATTCATCAGTGTTTTTGTATTTTACTTCATCTTTTCCGTAAACGTGTCCATTAGCATGTGAAGTGCCATCTTGGGCATAAGCCAAATCCTGACCTATTAATACTATTTTTTTAAATCCTAAAAAATATGCAAGTTCATATGCCATATTTGCTGCACTCATACCTATGCCAAGATATCCGTATTTATTAAGAGCTAAAAATTTATTGTAATTGTATGGTCTCATTACAAGGATTTTGTCTCCAAAAGAGTTATTTATTACTCTTTCATGTTGCAAAGAAGCATGAATCGTTATGAATTTTTCTTGAAATTCTTTAGAAGTGTTTTCAAAAAACTTTCCTGTTGCTTCTACTCTTTCAATTGATGTAACAAAATCCGGAATAATTCCCCACTTTTCAAGTATTGGCATAGAAGCATCAACGCTTATTATAGTTGCATAATCTTGTATTTCTTTTAATAGCGGAAGTTGTTTAGTTAAAGACGGACCTGTTGCCACGATTATGGCAATTTCAGAATTTTTTTTATTTCTCAGTTGTCTAAAATATGGGTTTTTTAACATTGTCGGGATGTTTTTTATATGATGTTCTATACCTATTAATGTATCTATTGTATCATTTCCGTAATTTGTAATTATTTGTTTTATGGCTCTTATTAATAATTTATTTAATTTTATTATTTCGTCTGAATAATATTTTTCATAATAATCTGAATATATTAATAATTCATATGTTTTAACAAATAACTGTGTTTCAGGATTTAATAAAATATCCAGTGCTTTTGCATAAGTTAATTCCTGAGGAAGGTATATTTTTAATTTATCATTTAATATTTCTTCACTAAAATCTACAATATTAAGAGCAATATATATAATTTCAATATTTGGTTCAAAAACTATAATCTGTTTGTGAGTTGGGTTGGCAAATAATAATTTTATTAAAATCCCGTTACCCATTCCAAAAAAATATAATGAAGGATATCTTTCAAATTTTTTTAATTCTTTTTGTCTTTGCTGTATTTCTTTTAAAGGTTGTGTTTTATAAATAGGGTATTTATGCTTTTTATCAATAATATTTAGATTTATAGGATCCTCACCTTGTTGTATTACTTCAAATTCTTTGTTTGTTGTAATACTGAATAATTTTGTAGCTAATAATGAATCTTTCTTGATTAAAGCCTGAATATTTTTTTCAAAAATTTTAGACATTAATATCCTTTTTTGTTTTAATATCGGCTGTTTCAAGCAAAAACTATACCTCTTTTGAAAAATATGATAAAATAAAATAAAAAGGACATATTTTGTTTGATTTTCTTAAAAAAAAGAATAAAATTAAAGAAGAGAATATGGTAAAACCGCAAAAAGACCCATTTCCTGATTATGAAGAAGTTAAAAATTTAACAATTATTGATATAAGAGATGAAGAGGATATAGAATATTATGGAAAATATCCAAATTCGATACATATTCCTTTTGATGAATATTTTGCAAGTAAATTAATGATGCTTGATAAAAGTAAAAAATACGGGATTATGGATTTAAGAGGTGTTGATATATATGAAGCTGAAAGAATTGCAAAAGAAGTTGGTCTTAATGCAAAAGCGCTCAGAGGGGGATTTTTTTATATAAGTGAAGTATTGAATTATAAGCCGGAGAAAGTATAGGAGTAGGAGAGTGGAAGAGTAAATCAGTAGATGTGTAAATGTGTAGATCAGCATATAGTAGAACAGAAAATATATAAATAATAAATGAGTCTTTTAGCAGAATAGTATGAAAATATAATAGCAGATAAAATAAATCTAAAAAGGAGTGTAAATGAAAGTGTATGGTATCAAAACATGTGGAAGTGTAAAAAAGGCTCTTAAATTTTTTAAGGATAATAATATTGAATATGAATTTGTAGATTTCAAAAAAACGCCTGTTGGTTGTGATAAAATTGATGAATGGATAAGTAAAGTTGGAGTTGATGTTTTGTTTAATAACAGAGGTACAAAATACAGACAATTAAAACTTAAAGAACTTAATCTTGATGAAAATGGAAAAAGAGAGTGGTTATGTAAGGAAAATCTTCTTATTAAAAGACCTGTGATTGAGCTTGATGACGGAAGAGTGATTGTTGGGTTTGATGAAGAAAAATATAAGGAAATATTTGGATGAATTATGAAATTTTAGCGATCAGTGTAGGAGTTGGTGCAGGTATAGGATATATTACCAATTATATAGCAATAAAAATGCTTTTTAGACCCTATAAACCTGTAAAATTTGGAAATTTAACAATTTTTCCTCAGGGAATTATTCCAAGAGAAAAACAAGCTCTTGCTAAAAAGGTAGGAGAAGTTGTAAGAGATTATATTTTAAGCGAAGAAGAAATAAAAAAAATTGTTACAAGTAAAGAAGTACAAGAAGAAATTGAAAAATTTCTTGATGAAAAAATAGAAAATATGCTTGATAGAGATATTCAAGAGTTTTTGACAAAAGAAGAAATCGCTGAGAAATTTGCCGGTATTATTGAAAAAATAGTACAGGAAAAATTTTCAATGTTTGCAAGTTTAATTAACAAAAAGATGTTAAAAGATTTGCTTTTAAAACTTGAAATTCCTTTAAAACTAAATCAAATAATTGAACCTAAGAAAGTAAAAGAGATTTTAAAAAAAGAGATTTTTTTATTTTTAGAAAATGAAGTGCCTAAAATTTTCTTAAAAGCCCATGTTGATAAAATTGTGGAAGAAAAAGTTGCTTCTTTTGATGAAAAGACTCTTGAAGATATGCTTTTTGTTTTAATGAAAAAACATTTTGGATTTATAAATTTTGCTGGAGCAATTTTGGGGGCAATTATAGGATTTGTTCAGTATTTTGT
>JALTBU010000150.1 GCA_027008345.1 Nautiliaceae bacterium
CCTTTATTGTGTAAATTTTTAAAAATTTTATTTTTTTCACTATTCACATTAATATATTTTTAATTATTATGGTAAAATTTCATAAAAAAGGAATTTGAATGGAAGATAGAATTTGGTTGCTCTTTGGTTTTTTAGGGCATAATCAATATGTTCAATTAATCGTTCATACACTGCTTGCAGCATTTCTTTCAGTATTAGTGGCAAAAATGGCTACAAGAAAACTTCAAATCGTACCAAGCGGATGTCAAAATGTTATGGAAGCAGTTGTCAGTGGTATTTTATATGTAGGAAAAGACGTTGCAAATGAAGAAGTTGCAAGAAAATATTTAGTTCTTGCAGGAAGTTTAGCTATTTTTATTTTCTTTTCAAACTTAATGGAAATAATCCCTGGATTTATGCCACCAAGCGGAAATGTAAACTTTACATTAACTCTTGCACTTATTGTATTTATCTATTATCACTTTGAAGGTATAAGAAAACAAGGGCTTGGACATTACATTGCACATTTTGCAGGACCTGTTAAATGGCTCTCACCTTTAATTTTCCCAGTTGAGATTCTTTCGCATTTTTCAAGAATAATTTCACTTGCATTCAGGTTATTCGGTAATATTAAAGGTGATGACTTATTCTTGTTAGTTTTATTAATGCTTGCACCTTGGGTATTCCCTCTTGCAGGATATGCCCTAATGAGTTTTTCAGCAATACTTCAAGCATTCATATTTATGGTACTAACTTATGTTTACATCTACGGTGCAGTAACAGGACAAGAGGAATCATTATAAAAGACTTCCTCTCCTACTTTATTACTGATTCTACCTATCTTATTGATAAAACACTTCAAATTATTTCTCAAAAAAAACCTGATTTTGTATGTTACAGAAACAAAATTAATCCTAATAAAAAAGAAATTATAGAATTTGCAAATTTTGCAAGACAATATTCTAAAACATTCATAAATTTTGATTCTTTAATCAATCAAAATCTTATAAATTATTTTGATGGAATACATTTTCCGACAAAATATATTGAAAAACTTCCTGAATTAAAAGAAAAATTCCCAAATCATATTTTTATTACCTCAACCCATTCATTTGAAGAAATTAAAAAAGCTAAAATTTCGGATTTCATAACATTTTCACCTGTTTTTGATTCAAAAGGCAGAAAAGGGCTTGGAATTGAAACACTAAACAAAGCATGTAAATTACACTCAAAAATTATCGCTCTTGGGGGAATCATATCTGATAAGGAAGTGAAAAAAGTTAAAAATTCCAAAGCCGTAGGATTTGCCTCTATCAGATATTTTTATAAATAATTCTTACTATATTTTTAACTCATCCACTCATATACTCTTACACTTAAAAACTATTAAATCTTACATTATCTTATGAAGGTTATTCCCGGTTTTCATCCATTCTTCAAGCTCATCCCATTTGTCATTTTCTATCATTTCTTTTGCTTTTTTAAGCTCACTCTTAAACGCTTCTATCGAATCAAGCAAGTTTTGTTTGTTTTCGCTGAAAATATCTTTCCACATATGAGGATTGCTTTTTGCAAGTCTGCTCATATCCCGAAATCCACCGGCAGCAAGTGCCACAATATGTTCTTTATCTTCTTGTTTTAATACTGCATTTGCGATAGAAAATGAAACGATATGCGGCATATGAGAAATAAATGCAGCATGTCTGTCGTGTTCTTTTGCATCCATATATTTTATATGCATTTGCAGTTTATTACATATATCAACAGCCTGTTTTCTTTGGTTTTCACCGCTTTGTTCAATATTACATAAAACCATTACCTTGTTTTTATACAAATCTCCAATAGCCGCCTGAGGTCCTGAATATTCAGTTCCTGCCATGGGATGTGATGCTACAAGGTTCTTTCTTATATTTTTAGGACATGAATTTATAATACTCTCTTTTGTAGACCCAAAATCCATTATTGTCAAATCTTTTTTTATATGTAATTTTGATATTTCTTTAAGTGCTTTAATAATGCCTTTAATGGGAATCGCCAAAATAACAACATCACTTTTTTCAATGGCTTTAAAATCACTTATCTCATCCACGAGACCGAGTTTCAAAGCATCTTCACAATGTTTTGGATTATGGTCTATTCCAATAATCTTATCAAAATAATCTCTCATAGCAAGACCAAAACTACCGCCCATAAGCCCAAGTCCAACGATAGAACAAACCATTTAACCTCTTTTTTTAAAAATTATAACACATTTACGATATAATTTTATCCAAACAAAGCTAAGGGGTATTATGAAAAAAATTATATGGTTTTTACCAGCTTTAATATTAGCTCAAAACATCAATAAGATTGAATATAAAGGTTTGATACATTTATCTCCTCAAACCGCAAATACACTTATAAAAATAACTCCTCAAAGTGAATATGACTTAAAAAAAATAGATGAGAGCATAAAAGCACTTTATAATACAGGATATTTTAAAACAATAAAAGCAGATTTTGAAAATGGTAATTTAACATTTATATGTCTTGAAAAACCAACAATTACAAAAATAAAAACTGAAAACCTCTCAGAAGAACTTAAAAAAATATTAAAACAACAACATCTTCTGCCTAAAAAAGGGGAACTTTTAAATAATGATAAATTAAAAAAACTAAAAGCTTTTATTGAAAATTATTATCTTGCAAAAGGTTATTTCAATACTGTTGTAAAAACAGACGCAATACCGATCAGTCAAACAAAAGTTATATTGAAAATAACCATCAAAAGAGGAAAAGAAGTTATTATAAGACATGTAAATTTCTTCGGTGCTACACTTCCTAAAAGCAACCTTGAAGATGAAATTGAAAATAGAGAAAGAAATTTTTGGAGTTTTTTGCCTTTTTTCAACAGCGGTAAATTAAAAGTTTTTAAACTTATAGAAGACCAACATGCCCTTCAAGATTACTATATGAACCTTGGATATCTTGACGCCAAAGTTTCACTGCCTCTTGCTAAACCAAATCTTGATTCTTATTTTGCTGATATTGATTATAAAATTTATGAAGGTCCAAGATATATAGTTAAAAAAATTTCTTTTAATTATCCCAAAAATATAAAAGTAAAACTCCCTAAATTAAAACTTAAAACAAATAAATATTTCAATATATCAGCCCTTAGAAAAGATTTAGAAGATATAACACACTCATTTCAAAACTTAGGTTACGCCTATGCAAAAGTATATCCACAAATAAAAAAAGAAAAAAATAAAGTATATATTACATATATTATATACCCAGGAGAAATCGTATATATAAATAATGTCATAATATCAGGAAACAATAAAACACTCGATAGGGTCATTAGAAGAAATGTATATTTAGCCCCTGGAAGCAAATACTCATATAAAGATTATATTGATTCAAAATATGCCCTTCAACGTACAGGATATCTTGAAAATGTAAAAATAAAACAACAAAGAATATCCGATAATAAAATGAATATCTTGGTAAAAGTAAAAGAAGGGCTTAGTGGTTCATTAAGAGCTGGAATCAGTTACGGAAGCTATACAAAACTCGGATTCAATCTGGCATTAAGCGAAAAAAATGTATTTGGAAGCGGTCAAACTGTTTCAGTCAATGCGGACATTAATTCAAAAAGTAGAAATTATTCTCTTTCTTTATTTAATCCAAGAATATTTGATACTCTGTATTCTTTTAACGCTTCAATATTTAATAATTCGTTTGAGGGAATTTCTTACGATTCAAAACAAAGAGGTTTTAGTTTAGGAATAGGTAAAAAACTCACAAGAAATCTCTCAGCAAATATTACATATGGGTATACAAAAGAAAGGCTTTCTAATTATGATTCTACGCTTGAAGATATAAAACCAAACAGTATTAAAAGTTATATAATTTCTTCCCTTTCATATAATGATACAGATAATTATTTTTTCCCAACTCTTGGTAAAAAGGCATCATTATCAATAGAATATGCAGGAATTGGTGGAGATCAAAGATATATGAAAACGCTTGGGAGTTTCAAATATTTTTACCCTATTACAGATAAAACATATAAAACAATAGCCGTTTTAAAATTTAGGACAAAAGCCGGATATATCAAAAAAATTGGATATCTCCCTATAAGTGATAAATTCTATTTAGGAGGTCCAAGAACTGTAAGAGGATTTAATTGGTACAGCATATCCCCTGTGGATGCAAACGGGAATAAAATAGGTGGTAAAAGAGAATTTATAGCTGGACCTGAAATTTCAACACCTTTAAGTCTAAAAAATAAACTTTGGCTAAGTGCATTTATGGATTATGGGGCTGTTGGGGAAAACAAACTAAATATAACAAGAAGTTCTTACGGTGTTGAGCTTGACTGGATCACACCTATGGGACCTTTGAGTCTTATATGGTCATGGCCTATTAAAAGTGAAAAAACTGATGATTTACAAAAATTTGAATTTAGTTTAGGAACATCTTTTTAATGGGAAAATTTTTTTTAATTCTTCTTTTTATTACCCATATTTTTGCACTTGATTTATCTCAATCTGATAAACAAAAACATATCTTAGCAACTGGGATCATTTCTGTATTAAGTGATGAAATATATTGTAATTATTATAAACGCAAATATAATACTCCCCCATCCAAAAGCAAAAGATATATAATTTCAATTTCAAGCGGTATAATTACAGGATTTTTAAAAGAAATGTATGATAAAAGTAAATCTAACAACCATTTCGACCATAAAGATTTACAAGCAGATATTTTAGGAAGTGTCTTAGGAAGTATTTTAAAAATAGAAATTAAGTGGCGATGATTTCTAAATCAAAAAATAACTCTCTTGTTTTACTTCTTTCTTTTGCAAGATAAAGATTTTTGCCTTCTATTATTATTTTTTTATTTTCATATTTTATTTTTACATCAGGCATTGAAAGATTTAAATTCACAAGTTTTGCAACCCAGAAAATATTACATAGTTTTTCAACTATATCTTTTTTAGGAAGAAGGCACTTAAATTTTTCAATCTCTCTTTTTTTTATTTTTTTTCTTTTATGAAATCTTATAATTTTTGAAATCAACAACCTGTCACAATGCCTAAATCCATAATGAAGAGAATTCAGCAAGATATAATCTGTATGTTTATGAGCTTCATAAAAGTCAACAAGCTCCCCTGCACGCGAAAGTTTAATTGCATAAGTAAGATGCATTTTATATTTTTCATCAAGTTTAAAGTCTTCTTTTAATAAATCAAATATTTCAAGGGCTATTTTTGTCTCATACGAAGCAATTTTTCTGTCAATCTGATAAACATCGATAATTGTTCTGACTGACGGATTAAAATTTTCAGGGAAACGGTGATTATGGTTTCTAAGAAGATCTGTTAAAAAAACACCCTCTCTAACTCCGACTCCGCTTGTTATTATTTTTTTACCTTTAAGATATTTTATGGCTTCAATAAAAATTAAAGTCCCAGGTCTTATGACATCAAGCCTTTCTGGTTTTACACCGATTTTAAGAAGCTCTTCATCACTCATTTTTAAAATTTGCTCTAAAAATTCTTTATGTTCTCCAAATTCATAAGTAAATCCGTGAAGTATATCAATGGGATACTCTATTTTTTTCATAATAACTTTTGATAAAGCCCTGATTGAACCGCCAATACCAAAAACATTT
Source organism: Nautiliaceae bacterium (assembly GCA_027008345.1). GTDB lineage: Bacteria > Campylobacterota > Campylobacteria > Campylobacterales > Nautiliaceae > JALTBU01. The sequence goes on from JALTBU010000150.1 coordinate 5,644, forward strand.
TTATGATTAAAAACATCTCCTAACTTTTTAAGCTCTTTTTTGATATATTTTCTTGCCCCTTCAATATCGCCTTTATCAAAAAAAAGTTCTTTAAGCCTTACAGTTCCGAGTTTAAGAGACATGGTGTGTTCTATTTTTTTATTAGATATCAGAGCGAATTCAGTAGAACCTCCGCCTATATCAATAGTAACGCCATTTTTTTCATACAGAAGATTTGCCGCTGCAACTCCTCCAAAAAACGCCTCTTTATCACCGTCAATAACTTTTATATTTATTCCAAGTTCTTTTTTGACCAGATTGATAAATTCGGATTTATTTGGAGCATCTCTTACAGCAGAAGTGGCAACACATAAAATTTTACGTGTTTTTAAAGACTTTGCTATTAAAAGAAATTCTCTCAAAGCATTTAAAGCTCTTTTAATAGCAAAGTCTTGAAGCTCTCCATTATGTTCATATGCACCTTCGCTTATTCTTACCTTACTTTTTTCTTCTCTTAAAAGATAAAAGCCAAAACGGCTCGTTTTTTTAAATACAGCCATTCTGGCTGAGTTTGAACCGATATCAATAACAGCAGTTACTTTTGCCATTATTACTCTTCTTCTTTATGAATAAGCTCTGCTTTAAGTTTTAATTCTTTTGCATTTTCTACATTATCAGGATCCGGAACAATAGCATCAACAGGACATACAGGTACACATTGAGGCTCTCCGCCATATTCTATACATTCAGTACATAAATCAGGATCTATTTCATAAATAGGATCTCCTGGTTCAATTGCTCCGTTTGGACATTCATCCACACAAGCATCACATGCGATACATTCTTCTGTAATTTTTAGTGACATACTACTCCTTTGGATAACAAAATTTATAGCCTCTGCGGCGAATGGTCTTTATTGTATCAATTTTAAAAACTTTGTCAACCTTTTGACGTATTTGATTTACAGCAACCTCAATAACATTTGGAGTTACCATTTCAGGTTCTTCCCAAATAGCATCAAGAAGCTGTTCTTTTGAGATAACCTGATTTGGATATCTTGCTAAATGCATAAAAACTTCAAAAGCTTTACCTTTAAGATAAGATTCTTGACCTTTATATATAATTTTTTCTTCATCTTTTACAATTATTAAATCTTTTATTTTTATCTGGGACTCTTTTCCGCTTCTAAGCGCAACATTTACACGTGTTATTAATAAATCAAAATTAAGAGGCTTTTTTATATAATCATCTGCACCCATTTTTAATGTTTTAATTTCTGTTTCTACAGACATATCGTCTGATAAAACTATTATTTTGATTAAAGGAAAAAGATTTTTTGCATAATCTATAAATTTAAAAACTTCACTCATTCCAAAATTCAAATCTATCAAAACAAGATTATAATGTCTTATATCTAAAAAATATTTAGCGTCTTTAATAGTATACGCTTCATCAGTTTTATATCCTGCATCATTTAAAGACCTTTTAATAAGTTCATTCAACGTTTCATCTTTTTCAACAATTAAAAGACGCACAATTACTCCTTTTACTACTTTGACAAATTATATCAAAAATTAATAATTTCTTAAAATCTCAACTCCCACTAAAGCATTTTTTAATATTTCGGGTTTTTTAATTGATAAATAAAGTTTTTTTATTTGAGAAAATTCTTGTTTTAACATTACTTCAATATCATCAATTGCATCTTCTATTAGTTTATATTTACCTTCAATTATTTTATTTTGAACCATATCACAAACTTTTGCATAATCAATATATTCAGTTTTGTTTTCATAATCTATTTTCATATTTACCACTACAATCTGTTCTTCATTTCTTTCTTTTTCTAAAAGTCCTAAAATAGCCTTGAATGTTAAATCTTCTATAATTATCGTATAAGTTTTCATTTTTTAATTCCCATTTCCAATTTTTTCACTTCCATCTACTTTTTCTATTCTTCCTCTCATATACTCATCCATTTCCTAAACAACTCTTTTTTCCTGACCTGTAATAAGTCTATAAATATTATCTTTATGTTTATAAATAATAATAAATGCAATAATCCACAAAGGCGCATAAGATTGAATAGACATATCCGGATATAGTATATAAGCACTAAAAATCCCCACCAAAATTCCTATAAGTGAACTTAAAGACGAAATTTTAACAGTTTTTGCCATAATAAACCATACAATAAGCCCTACAATCACAGCTTTTGGTATCAACACAATAAGCGCCCCAGCAGTTGTAGCGACACCTTTTCCTCCTTTAAATTTTAAAAATGGAGAAAAACAGTGTCCTATTACCACAAATACTGCAAGAGTCCACTGCGTAGCATCACAAACACCAGCAAATTTAGCAGCAAGTATTACAAACGCACCTTTAAAAGCATCTAAAAAAAGAGTCAAAGCAGCAAGTTTTTTAGCTTTACCTGGGTCAATTTCTTTTAAAACTCTTAAAACATTCGTAGCACCTATATTTCCACTTCCATGCTCTTTAATATTAATTCCTGCAAAATATTTTGCTATTAAATATCCAAAAGGAATTCCTCCTATAATATAAGCAAACAAATACCATAAAAGATTACTCATTAATTTCCTTTTTTGTGAAATTATAATATAATTTAGAAAAAAGGCTGTAAATGGTAAACGAAGTTAAAAATTTACTAAAAAAATATAATATAACTTTGGCTGCTCATTATTACCAAAAAGATGAAATATTTGACCTTGCCGATATTACCGGAGATAGTTTGGAACTCGCCAAAAAAACAGCTGACTTAAAAAATCCGCTTATTTTTTGTGGTGTAAGTTTTATGGGGGAAAGCGCTAAAATATTAAATCCAAATATTCCTGTTTATATGCCTCGCCTTGCAAGCTGTTCTATGGCAAGAATGGCAGAAGTTGAAAAAGTTAAAAAAGATATTGAAAAACTAAAAAAAGAAAACATTGATTTTATTCCTATATGTTACGTAAATTCCTCAGCAGCTGTCAAAGCAATAGTTGGAGAGCTAAATGGAAGCATATGCACCAGCAGTAGTGCCGATAAAATAATCAAATGGGCTTTAAATAAAAATAAAAAAATTTATTTTTTACCTGATAAAAATCTTGGCACAAATATGGCAAAAAAATTAGGACTTAATTCAAAAATCATAGGAGAAGAAAAATGGCAGGAAGCCGATATTGTCTGTTTTGACGGGCACTGCTCAGTCCATCAGCTATTTATGCCAGAACATGTGGAATTTTTCAAAGAAAAATATCCAGGAATAGAGATAGTAGTTCACCCTGAATGTTCTCCTGAGGTTTGTGAAATGGCGGATTTTGTAGGCTCTACTTCTCAAATTTTAAACTATGTAAAACAAAATCCAAATAAAACTATGGCAATAGGTACTGAATATAATTTTGTCCACAGAATGAAAAGGGATATTAATCCAAATATTTACATACTCTCATCCACAAAACCTGAATGCCCTTCAATGAATGAAACAACACTTAAAGAATTATATGATCTGCTAAAAGCAATAGATGAAAAAAAACCTTACAATGAAATAAAAGTAGATGAAAAAATTGCAAAAAATGCTTTAAATGCACTTAATACTATGTTGGAGATTGTAAAATGAATCTTATGAAATTTCAAATAACAGAATTTTTAAAAGAAGTTTTAAAAGAAGATATCGGAAGAGGTGATTTAGCAAGGGATTTGATTCCAAATAAAATTATCAATGCTAAAATTATAGCCAAAAGCGAAGGTGTAATAGCAGGAATTGAATATATTAAAAATTTTACAAATTTAGCAGATGTAAAATTTGATTTTAATTTTGAAGACGGAGATTTTTATAAAAATGGTGATGTTATATTTATAATAAGCGGTAGTGCAAAAGATATTTTAAGTATAGAAAGAAGTGTATTAAATATACTTCAACATGCAAGCGGGATAGCGAGCAATGCTTATGAATTTGTAAAAAGAGTAAAAAAACTTAAAATTCTTGATACAAGAAAGACAAGACCGCTTCTAAGAAATTTTGAAAAATATGCAAGTAGATGTGGAGGTGTTACAAATCACAGACTTGGACTTGATGATTGCTTAATGCTAAAAGACACACATCTTGCAACGTTTAAATCAATCAAAGAGGCCATTGAAAAAGCAAAGGAATCAATACCGTTTACAACCAAAATAGAAGTTGAATGTGAAACACTAAATCAAGCAAAAGAAGCAATGAAAGCAGGTGCTGATATTGTAATGTGTGATAATATGGATTTTGATACTATAAAAGAAGTGGTAAAATATAGAAATGAAAATTATCCATCAGTTTTATTGGAAGCCAGTGGAAATATAACACTTGAAAATTTGAAACAATATGAAGATTTAGGAATTGATGCAATCAGCAGCGGTGCAATAATACATCAGGCAAAATTTAAAGATTTTTCTATGAAAATACCTAATGTATAGATTAGTAGAAATTATACTTCCAAAAGAGAATAAAGAAGATTTAAAAGATATTTTTAATACAAGGGGAATAATAGATTATTGGCAAGAAGAATCCTACAAAGACAAACTTGCATATAAAATCTTAATTCAGACGCCTTTTTCCCAAACTCTTATAGATAAATTAAAAAAAATAAAAAATATAAGAATCATTGTAACAGATGTAATAACTACAATACCTGAAACTGAACAATCAACACCTCCAAAAAAGAAAATTAAAGTAAGTAGAGAAGAACTGTACGCAAAAACACTTAACTCTTCTTCAATAAATTATATTTACATTACTATGATAGTCTTATCCGCTATTATTGCAATTTTTGGATTTTCTACGGACAATATCGCTGTAATTATTGGCGCTATGGTAATAGCACCTTTACTCGGTCCCAATATTTCTACCGCTCTTGGAATTACACTCGGAGATATATCTCTTGTAAAAAAAGGATTATTTGCACTATTAATAGGCAGTTTAATTGCATATTTTATTTCTATTTTTTTGGGAGTTTTTTTACATATCTCTCCAAATCTTCACGAAATTAGTTTAAGAATTCATCTTCATTATTCAGATATTATAATAGCCATAGCCTCAGGTATTGCAGGAGTATTGGCATTTACAACAGGATATGCTATAAGTCTTGTAGGAGTTATGGTTGCAATTTCTTTATTACCTCCTCTTGTAGCAAGCGGTCTTTTATTTGGAAGCGGATATTTTATTTATTCTTTATCTGCACTTTTACTCTTTTTTATAAATGTGGTAAGCTTGATATTATCAGGTGTTATAACTTTTAGGTTTCAAGGAATTAAACCTAAAACATGGTGGGAAGAAAAAAAAGCAAAAATTTATAGAAGACAGGCAATTATTATGAGTGTAATTATGCTTTTGTTTTTTATATTTGTAATTTTTATTAATCATAAAATTTTTCATTAAGGAGGAAGCTATTTTAATAGAAGATAAAAATTTTGAATTCGGTCATTTCATAGGAATAAAAGAGCCTGAAAAGTTTAAAAAATATATACAAGAAAAATTTAATTACGAACTTCAGCCCTGGGATTTTGTAATAACACATGATGAAATGAGGGATTTGGCATATTGTTTTAATCCTGAAAAAGGGATTGAAAGAATCGACAATATACCGGAAACTTCAAAACTCAGAATTAAAAACGCACAAATATTCACTCCTCTTGACATTTATCAAAAATGTGCCGTTTATGCACTAACTCAGGCTCCGGCCACACTACTTACAGGCCGATTTGGAAGCGGAAAAACACTACTTGCAACTGCAACAGCCCTTTCTCTTACAAACAAAAAAATTTTTATAACAAGACCGCCGATTGGAATCAGCAGTGATTATGACATTGGATTTTTACCCGGAAGCAAAGATGAAAAAATGCTTGAATGGGCCGGAGGCTTTTTGAGTGCTTTAAATTATCTTTACAGAGGGATTAAAGGGCAAAATTACGATTCCATAAAATCCCAATTGTTTTTTGAAAAATTTGAAATTATTCCACTTAATATGATTCAGGGCGTTTCAATACTTGAAGGGGAAATCTTAATCGTTGATGAAGTCCAGCTTGTCACACGGGAATATATGAGTATGATACTAAGCCGTATGAGCGAAGGGAGCAAACTCTTTTTATTAGGAGACATTCATCAGACATATTCAACCATTGCCAAACAAGACAGTGGACTTTATAGACTACAACAGATACTTCCCCATGAATCTCTTGCATGGGTAGATTTGCAAAAAATATACAGAAACAAGCTGACAGAGCTTGCCCTGAAACTCTTAGAATAGTTATTTTCTTTTTTCTTTTTCCATTTCATTTAAAAGTCTGTACATTTCATCGCTTTCTTTTTCCATAATCTGGAAATCTTCAAGTGAACCGCTCATTGTTGCATTCATTGCATCACTTACATTTTTATTAAATCTGCTTTGAGAACCACTTATTTCTTTATAGGCTTTTGTCTGTGAAAAAGCATCTTTGCCTTTTCCTTCATACCAGTTTTTAAAACTGTGAACTCCACTGTCGCTTATCTGATTGGATTCTCCTAAAACTTTTTCTTTATAAGCCCTAACTTTATATAAAAGATTATTGATTTTTTGTTCTATTGTAGTCAAAGCATTTGCAAGGTTTTGAAATTCATTAAATGATTTCACATCAATTTCATAAAGTTTATCAAACCCAACTTTAAATTCTGACATATATTTATCCATTTCATTAATAATATTATCTAAATTTTGACCCTCGTCTGTCATTTTAGAACTGTTCTGTTTTAGCTCATTTATACTCACTTCCACTTCTAAAGTCGCTTTTTGTGTTCTCTCTGCCAGTTTTCTCACCTCATCGGCAACCACAGCGAAGCCTCTTCCATGCTCTCCTGCCCTTGCCGCCTCAATAGCGGCATTAAGTGCCAGCAAATTTGTCTGATCTGCTATATCTTTAATTAATTGAATAATATTACCTATATTATCAACACTTTCATTTAGCTGTATAATGGTTTCTTTTGATGTTGCTGCAAATGAAGTAAGTAATTTAATCTCCTCTAAAAACTTATCAAATGTATCTTTTAAATCCTCAATCTCTTCTTTTACATCCTTATTCATTTCTACAAGGGAAATAAGGTTTGAAATATTTATATTTGCATTTTGCGCTATTTCGCTTACATTATTTACAAGACCTTCAATCATCTCTTTTACAAGATTCATTTTATCTTTATTTTTATCAGTTTGAATAACTTCTCTTTTACATACTGAAAGCTCTTCTTTTAATTTATTATTTTCTTCTTTTAATATCTCAATTTCTTCTGACAGCTCTTCATTTTGTAATTGTAGTTTTTTGATTTCTTCATTATTTTTCGAAAAGAACATAGCAGATCCTTTTTTTAAGTTATAATTATTTATTATAACTTTTTAAAACTTAAACTTTACTTAAAGTATAATATTTATTTAATATTTGAAATATTAGTGTCTGAGGAGAGTTAAAAGAAGAAAAAAAAGGACTTAAAGCCCTTTTTCTTTTTTATATTCAAGTACAGCTTGATATACTTCGTCTTTTATATGTAATTTTTCTTTTTTTAGTTTTTCAAGTTCAAGCTCATCCATATGTTCTCTTCCAGCCTCCACATCATCTATTAATTTATTAAGCTCCGCATGTCTTTTTACAAGAGCATCAATATGTGGATTTTCAGCTGCAAGCTGCTCCATTACAGGTATCAATTCAGGACAACATTCTTTAAACATGACTTCTCCTTTTTTTCTTAATTATAACACACAAATCTTCAAAAAACTTTATATTTCACATCTTGTATCGTCAATTTCATCTTCATCATCAAATTCTTCATAAAAATCATCCCATTCTTCATCATATTCTTTTGTTTGAGGATTGCATACATCGCAAAAAACAATATTCTCTTTCCCTTTCAAAAAATCTTCAACCTCATTAAAAAGATTAAAATCTATAAATTCGATATTTTTAAAACTTATTTCATCTTTTTTTTCAAATAGTTTCTCACACATATCTGAATGAACTTCTACAATATTTTCATCCATTACTACTGTATATCCCATATTAACTCCATATTCTAATATTATATTTTTTTTCAAAATCATTTTTTACAGCTATACTCAAACGTCTTGCATGAAAACTTTTCCAATTAAGATTTATACCATTACCAACTACAAAAGAACCTCTTGAACCATTTATATTTTTAATGATAATTTCGCTGCCTTTTGGAACCTTTATATTTTTGGCTTTATAAATTTTTTCTTTTTTTCCATTTATTTCAATCTCTACAACAGGATTAGAATCATCAATGAATTTTTTAGGATTATTTATCATTTCATCCATTTCGGCAACTTCTACATCGTAAAGTTTAAAAAATTCTCTTAAAATCACAAGATGTGTCTTAATTTTTTCTTCAAGAGTAGGAAGCTGTTTTGATGCTTCTATACAAAATGCTTTAATTCCATTTTCTAAACACCATCCTGTAAGTGCTTTTTTTTGTTCATCATGTATATGAGAAGAAAATGTTTTTGTATTGTTTACACCAAGTTTATATTTAAGATATATATTCGCATGATTTTTTATAAAATTAGCTTCACTGAAAAGATTAAAATTTTTATATTTCAATTCATCGATTACAATACTTTGTCCCCACGCTCTTTTATTTTTAATATAAAATCCGTATCCATCATGCATAGAAATCAAAACATCAGGTTTATATTCCAAAATAGCACTTTTTAAAAGTTCTACATAATAATAATCAGGATCTTTTTTGGAAATAGAGGCAAATTTTCTGTTCATATCACCATTGTATCCCCTCACATCCGCCAAAATGGAAGTAAAATTACTTCTTGGTATTATTAACATTTCACCTTTTTTTAAAGTTGCATTAATAAGCATATCTGCTGCTTTATAAGCACCCGGTTCATTCCCGTGAATACCGCCTATAAGCATTATTTTAAATTTAGGGTTTTTAGATTTAAGATAATAATATTCAAACGGTTTTTTAGGAAATTTAAAAAAAAGTCTGTTATCTGTTTTTGCGAAAAGAGGTGTAGCACTTAACATAGAAGATATTTTTAAAAATTTTCTTCTTTCCAAAATTAACCTTTATTTTTTTATAATTATACATCATTTACTGATAATAAAAAATTATAATTAATATAAATTTAATTTATAAACATTAAACTTCGCCAAAAAAAAGGATATAAATGAAACAGATGATTTTACAAGAAAAATACCCAATATTCATACTTGATGTTTTTAAAAATGAAACAAAATATAAAAGTTCTACTGAAATAATTGAATTTTTTAAAGAAAAAATAAATTTACATCCTGTTTGTAAATATATAGCTGAATTTGATCATTTTTCTCACACACAATCAATAAATGGAGAAATTAATCCGGAAATAAAAGACTGTAAAATGGTGATTTTCTGTTTTGGAAATAAACTTCCAAACGGCAAAATCCCGGCAGTTAGACCAAGAAGTATTGGTGTTACCGAATATGAAGATAAATTTGAAATATCTTTTTTAGAAGCACCAGCATTAATTGCCAATGAAGTAATGGAGGGATGGGTAAAAGAACTTAAAGAGAATCTATAACAACTCTTACATCGGCTCCTTTTGCAAAATAAGGAGCTGTTGTCACTATTCCGTCCACACCTGTTTTAGCATATTCTTCAATATTCTCTTTATTTATACCCCCTGCACTTAGAACTTTAATATTTTTATTATGTGCAATATCTACTATTTTTTTAGTCGTATCAATATCAACTTTATCAAGCTGTATTACATCTACACCTATTTCTATTAACTTTTTAGCTCTTTCAATACTTTCACATTCAACTACCCATTTTTTCTCAACTGCTTTGTGTTTTAAATGTGTAAAATCATTAAAAAATTTATCCCACCCTCCATATAAATTTATATAATTATCAAAAACTAAAATTGTCTCAGTCGTAGTAATTCTGTGCGGATAAGCACCCCCATCTATTATGGCATTTAATGCTATTTTTTTTGTAAAAGGAATTACCTTTCTGGTAGTCAAAATTTCGATATTAGGATTAATATTTTTTGCTTTTTGTACCATTTCATAAGTATATGTAGAAACACTTAAAGCATATTCATATATATTTTGGGCAATTTTCCAAAGTATTAATACATTTTCACCTTCCGCTTCAAATAATCTGTCTCCCACTTTTATAAATTTTTTATTTTTTTCTTTAAAATTAACTTTTAAATCCAATCTCTTACAAAGCATTTCAATCAAATTATTAGCTGTTACAACAGTGTCTTTTCTTGTATAAAAAGAAATTTTTCCTTTTATATCAATTTCAAGAAGTTCTTTTGTCAAATCAAACATACTCATATCTTCTTGTATGAGCCTATCAATTTCTTCATATGTATAAAACATAACGATAATCCTTATAAATGAAATATAATAATATATCAAAAAATAATAAAAAAAAATATTAATATTAAATTTGGAGTATTTTTTTAAAAACAAAATTAACGTGTAAAATGAGAGTTTCTTACTTTTGTAGACTTATATATAAATTATTTTTTGAAATATTTAATTTTTTTATTTGTTAAATCTAAAAAAATATACAAAGCAATATTTTAATATCAAAATACTTATTTATAAATAAAAAACAGAGGATTATGCCCCCTGTCTTTCTTTAATTATTTCTTCAGCGATGTTGTTTGGAACTTCTTCATAATGGTCAAATACCATTGAATAAGTACCTCTACCTTGAGTCATACTTCTAAGGTCTGTTGAATATCCGAACATTTCAGCAAGCGGAACAAATGCTGTAATTTTTTTAACTCCATGCTGATCTTCCATAGAGTTAACTTGACCTCTTCTTCTGTTAATATCCCCAATTACATCACCCATATATTCTTCTGGAACTTCAATTTCAACTTTCATAATAGGTTCTAAAATTACAGGATTTGCTTTTTTCATACCTTCTTTAAATGCCATAGAACCTGCAAGTTTAAATGCCATTTCACTTGAGTCAACTTCATGGTAACTTCCATCATAAAGTTCGGCTTTGAAATCAACCACAGGGAATCCAGCAAGTACTCCAGCCTGAGCAGCTTCTTGGATACCTTTGTCAACTGCTGGAATGTATTCTCTTGGGATTACCCCACCTTTAATTAAATCAACAAATTCATAACCTTTTCCAGGCTCTTGTGGAATTAATCTTAAAAATACGTGTCCGTATTGACCTCTACCACCTGATTGTTTTGCATATTTATATTCTTGTTCAACTGTGTTTTTGAATGTTTCTCTGTATGCAACTTGAGGTTTACCTGTATTACATTCAACTTTAAATTCTCTTTTAAGTCTGTCAACAAGAATTTCAAGGTGCAATTCTCCCATACCAGAAATAATAGTTTGTCCAGACTCTTCATCTGTAGTTACTCTAAAACTTGGATCTTCCTCAGCAAGTTTTTGAAGTGCAACTGCCATTTTCTCTTGGTCAGCTTTAGTTTTAGGCTCAACAGCTACTGAAATAACTGGTTCTGGGAATTCCATTCTTTCAAGAATAATAGGTCTGCTTTCATCACATAAAGTATCCCCAGTTAATGTATTTTTAAGTCCTACAATTGCTCCAATTTCTCCACTGTAAAATTCATCAACTTCTTCTCTTTTATTTGCATGCATTCTTAAAAGTCTACCAACTCTTTCTTTTTTGTTTTTAGTTGAGTTAAGTACATAACTTCCAGATTTAATTATACCTGAATAAAATCTTGTAAATGTAAGCTTACCAACGAATGGGTCAGTCATAATTTTAAATGCAAGTCCACTGAATGGTTGGTCATCACCAGGATTTACACTTATTTCTTCACCTGTTTTTGGATCAATACCTTTAATCCATGTTACTTCTGTTGGAGCAGGTAAATAATCGATTACAGCATCAAGTAATGGTTGAACACCTTTGTTTTTAAAAGCAGTACCACAAAGCATTGGAACTATTTCAAGATTAAGTGTTGCTTTTTTAATACCTTTTTTAATTTCTTCTTCTGTTAATTCTTCACCTGCAAAATATTTTTCCATTAATTCTTCATCTGTTTCTGCAATTGCTTCAATAAGTTTTTCTCTGTATTCTTCTGCTTTTTCTTGAAGTTCCGCTGGAATATCTACAACTTCATATTTACTTCCAAGAGCCGCTTCATCTTCCCATACAAGAGCTTTCATTTGAACTAAATCAACAACACCTTTAAAATTGTCTTCTGCTCCGATTGGAATTTGAATTGGAACAGGATTTGCTTTTAATCTTTCTTTAATTTGTTTTTCAACATTATAAAAATCTGCACCAATTCTATCCATTTTGTTAACAAATGCAATTCTTGGTACATGGTATTTATTTGCTTGTCTCCAAACAGTTTCAGATTGAGGTTGAACACCACCAACAGCACAAAATACTGCAATTGCACCATCAAGTACTCTCATACTTCTTTCAACTTCAATAGTAAAGTCAACGTGCCCTGGTGTATCAATAATGTTAATTTGGTGATCTTTCCAAAAGCATGTAGTAGCAGCTGAAGTAATTGTAATACCTCTTTCTTTTTCTTGTTCCATCCAGTCCATGGTAGCTGCACCTTCGTGCACTTCACCAATTTTATGACTCACACCTGTATAATACAAAATTCTCTCAGTTGTCGTAGTTTTTCCGGCATCAATATGCGCGGCAATACCGATATTTCTAACCTTTTCAATAGGCGTTTTTCTTGGCATACTTATCCTTTTTTAAATTTTTGTGGAATTTTAACATAATTTTATAAATATACCAATAATATTGTTTATACAAAAAATTTTAAATTTATTTGAATATTTAAAGAATTTTCAATATTATTTAATTATCTCATATCGATACTATGCATATATAATAATATAATAATGCAATACTTTAATATTTAAGTGTCAGTCACTTATTCAAAATAAAAAAGAAAAAAGAGGAAAAATTACCATCTGTAATGAGCGAATGCTTTGTTTGCTTCCGCCATTCTGTGTGTATCTTCTCTTTTCTTGAAAGCTGCTCCTCTTTCATTCGCAGCATCCCAAAGCTCATTTGCGAGTCTGTCCACCATAGTTCTTTCATTTCTGTTTCTAGCCGCATCAACGATCCATCTAATTGAAAGAGTTTGTTGTCTCTCAGGTCTTACTTCAACTGGAACCTGATAAGTTGCACCACCCACTCTTCTACTTCTAACTTCAAGTAAAGGTTTTACATTTTCGATCGCTTGAAAGAAAATATCAATACCTTTTTTTCCTTCTTCTTTTGTGTCTAATTTTTCAATTGCACCATAAACGATTTTTTCAGCAATTGTTTTTTTACCGTCCCACATAACTTTATTAATGAATTTTGTAACTACTTCGCTGTTAAATACCGGATCCGGCATTACCGGTCTTTTCGGCGCTCTTCTTCTTCTCATTTAGATTCTCCTTCTCTTCAGTTTTTTCCTGCATTCACAGGACTTACTCTACCTTTTGGCAGTGAGGAGCAATTTAAAGTTAAAAGCTAAAAGTGAAAAATTAAAATTTTAAATTTTTTCACTTTTTATTTTACACTTTTCACTTATTTATGCTCCTACTATAACCAAAAACCAACTATTACTAATTTTACCTTACGAAACCAATCTGATAATTAAATTATTTTTTTCCTGCTTCAGATTTTTTAGTACCGTATTTACTTCTTGAATGAACTCTACCTTTAACACCTGCTGTATCAAGTGCACCTCTTACGATGTGATATTTAACCCCTGGTAAGTCTTTTACCCTACCACCTCTAACAAGCACAATACTGTGCTCTTGTAGATTATGGCCTTCACCAGGAATGTAACTAATTACTTCATATCCACTTGTAAGTCTAACTTTTGCAACTTTTCTTAAAGCTGAGTTAGGTTTTTTAGGAGTAGTTGTATATACTCTTGTACAAACCCCTCTTCTTTGAGGACAGCTTACAAGTGCAGGTGATTTAGATTTTTTAATAATCTGTTTTCTACCTTTTCTCACTAATTGGTTTATAGTAGGCATTTGCTTCCTTTTTCAAAGTTTTTAGTGCGGAATTATAACAAATTTTGAATAATATATCAATTTAAAACTTCCTTATCAAAAGGAAATAATTATACTTAATAAAAATAAGAAAGAAAAGAGAGATTATTCGTGGTCGAGTTTTAGATTTCTGTCTTTGTGATAGAACATTCCTGTACCAACCGGTACAACCCTACCAAGAACAATATTTTCTTTAAAGTCTTCAAGATAATCAAATTTACCTTGAATACTTGCTTCTGTAAGAACCCTTGTTGTTTCCTGGAATGAAGCGGCAGAAATGAAACTGTCACTTTGAATTGCCGCTCTTGTAATACCTACAAGTACAGGCTCTGCAATGGCAGGTTCTCCGCCGAATTTTTTAATTCTTTCATTTTCTTCATTAAACATTTTTCTGCTTACCAAATCGCCTTCGATAAACTTAGTATCTCCACTGTCTACTATTCTTACCTGTCTTAGCATTTGATTAACAATAAGCTCAATATGTTTATCATTAATATTAACACCTTGAAGTCTGTAAACTTTTTGGACTTCATTTACTATATATTGTTGAAGCGCTTTTTCCCCAAGGATATTTAAAATATCATAACTTGAAATTTGACCATCAGTTAGTCTCTCTCCTGCATGCACAAAATCACCTTCATGCACAAGTATTTGTCTGTCTTGTGGCACAAGATATTCTTTTATTGCACTCTCTCCTTCAACTATCAGTCTTTGTTTACCTCTGATTGTTTTTCCAAATTTAACATATCCGTCAATTTCACTGATAATTGCAGGTGATTTAGGTCTTCTTGCTTCAAATAGTTCATTAACTCTTGGAAGACCCCCTGTAATGTCCGCTGATTTTGCAACCGCTTTTGGTGTTTTTGCCAAAATGTCACCTTGTTTAACCTCAGCACCTTCTTGAACATGAATAACAGTTTTTGGTTCAAGCACATATTCATATACTTTATCTTTTGCAACGAGCAATATTCTTGGATGATATCCTTTTGGCAA
>JALTBU010000151.1 GCA_027008345.1 Nautiliaceae bacterium
AGCTATTGAAACTGAAAAAAAAGATATTGAAGAAATTTTAAGTGAGATTAAGGAGGAAAACATGAGAGAAGTGACTAAATTTGATGAATACCCATATGAAAACGGCAGAGGTCTTGGATATGGTAGAGGTTTTGGAAGAAGAAAGGGATATGGTTTTAAAAGAGGTTTTGGATATGGTAGAGGCAGAGGCTTTGGAAGAGGAATGGGATATGGCAGAGGTTTTGGTAAAAGATGGGAGGATTAATTCCTCTCATAATTGATTTGAAGTTTCCCTTTGTTCTAAATCTTTATCAAGATACCTTTTTAAAGTATGATTTTCAAGTTTTTTATAAAGATATGTAAATAAAATAACTCCTAAAATTGCAATAGCTGCATTTGCGAGATTTGATGGATTATGAATGAAATTATACCCAACTAAAATAATAGCTGAAATTGAAGTTAATACAAATCCAAGCAGTGGGATAATTCTATTTGAATTTGTCTCTTTATATAATTTAAAATTAGCAAGATTAACAAGAGAAAAAACAATCAAAAATCCAAGACTTCCGGCAATTGATATATTTTCAACATTAAAGCTGATTGCAAATATAACTCCTAAGAGTCCAATTATTATCATACCTTCATATCCGTTTTTTATTTTTTCTTCAAAATTTTTTGGAATTTCACCAAGTTTTGCAACCAAATACCCAACTCTACCAGCTCCATAAATAGTAGCATTTATTGCACTTGCAGTTGATAAAAGTGCTGCAATTCCTATTAAAACAAATCCAAATTCTCCAAGAGACGGTTTTGCTGCAATTGCTAATACATAATCACTTGCCTTCTTAGCCACTTCAAAACTTACATTACCAAGAGTAACTATTGCAATGGTTACATAAAGAAATATTACAAAAATAACACTTGCATAAAAAGCTTTTGGTAAAACTTTTGGATTTTCAACATCTTTTGCGGCATTTGCTATAAGTTCAAACCCTTCATACGCCAAAAATATGATAAGACCGCCTGTTACGATTGAAATTGGATCAGTCCAATATTCAGGCTTCAACTGCTCGCCGTTAAATGTTTTAAGACCCACTACAATAAAAAATAATAAAATTGCTACTTTAATAAACACCATAATATCTTCTGTCTTACCTGTTAAATATGCCCCAAAAAGATTTATAAATACAAAAAACAATATTACACTTGCTGCAAGCAATTTATGAAGCCATGGAACTTCATGGCCGGTGATAAGAGCACTTCCATAACTTCCAAAAGCAAAAGCATATAAACTTAGCATTACAACATAACTCATTAAAAGCAAATTATTAATAGAACTTGAAAAAAGATTATTTCCAAAAGCCTGAACAATAAATTCAATAGTTCCGCCTTCGCTTGGGTAACGAATAGAGAGTTTAGCATAAGAATAAGCGGTGATAAGTGCAATAAGACCGGCTATAAAAAATGCAATAGGAGCAGCACCTTTGGCTAAATCAATAGTAAGACCAAGAACTGCAAAAATACCTCCCCCAACCATACCGCCTACACCTATGCTAAATGCTTCTAAAAAACCGATTTTTTTCATTATTTAACCTTTTTATAAGATTATAACAAAAAATTTAAACACAATAAAAATTAAAATATAATTTGATTTAATAATAGAATAATAGCTTTTTCACAAATAAAAAAACCTTTTTTAACATTGTGAGTTAATTTTTAGTCTTTATAAAGTGTTAAAAAAATTAGTAGATATTTTTTAAAAATTTATATATTTTAAGAAATTTTAATTACATAAAAAAAGAAAAAGAATTAAAGAGTTAAATCTAAAATTCTTTCACATCTATCAATATCTTCACTTGAAGGTCTTCTCTCAGCCCCTACTTCTTTTAAAACTTTTGCAATAATTAGCATTAATGCACCAATATATTCAGGTAGTTTACTTTCAAGTTCAGCTGAAATTGGATATTTTAAAGGTGGAATTTTTTCTAAAAATGCAAGAACATCTTGAATATCAACTTCTTCTTCAAGTTTTTTAAATTCTCTGATTGATTCTTCAAAACCTTTTGTTAAAGGCATATCAGCTTCCATAATTACATCTCTTCCATTGTATCCTGCTTTTTCAACAGCCACAAGAAGTAAATCATGAAATTTTTTCTCAATTATATCAGTAATTCTATCTGCTTTTGATTTATCTAAATCAATTCCAGCCGCTTTTCTAAATACAGCTTCAAGTTTTTTAAATCCTACAACTCTTGCCATTTCCTCTCCTTTTTTAATATTGTTAAATCATTAAAATTATAATACTTTTAGTGAATAATTGTCAAGTGAGTTAAAGAAAGAAGGCTAAAAGAAATTAAAAATTATAACCTAAACCGGCATAAAAAGCGCTATTGTAGTTATGATTGAAACTTAAAGTTCTATAACCTGCAAAGATTTCGGCATTTGTAATCGGAGCATATCCTATATTTACATCAACCCTGCTGAATCTGTCTGCATCATCAAAACTCAATACTTTTGGAGCATACTCAGCCTCAGCTCTCACAAAAACAGGCAAATTAATATTTGGGATATAGGTAAAAACTCCAAATCCAAGAGGAATTGCACTGTTATCTTTTGTATGAACAAAATCAGCAATTAGAGAAAATTTTAAATTTTCAATATCAACACCTATTAAATTACCCTCAGCTTTAATACCCGCTAAATAAAAATTGTGTTTGTTTGAGTTATCGTTATATAAGAAAAAGCCTCTTGCTTTTATATTATTTTGAGTAATACCACTTTCGGCATAAACTCCTATTGTTGCATTGGTGATTTGTAAATTCATATTTGTATTTGCTGAGAATGAAAGTGTTGCAACTGTTGCTAATCCTGTTAATAATTTTTTCATAATTTTTTCTCCTTATTTTTCTTCGTAAGAACCATAATTTAGATATTTTTGAAATCTTTTTTGAAGAAGCGTCTCTTTGTCAAGTTTTTTAAGCTCTTCAATTTGTTCTATAAAATATTTTTTGATATTTTCGGCAGTTTTGTCATAATCTCTATGAGCACCCTCTTTTGGCTCATCTATTATATCATCGATTAGTCCAAGTTCTTTAAGCTCTTCTGCAGAAATTTTAAGAGCTTTTGTAGCTGTTTCTGCTTTTGAATTATCTCCCCATAGAATACTTGCACATCCCTCAGGTGAAATTACACTAAAAACTGAATATTTAAGCATTGCAAATTTATCAGCAACACCTATTGCCAAAGCGCCTCCGCTTCCACCTTCTCCTATTACAATACTGACAGTAGGAGTTTTTATTCTTGAGAGCTCAAACAAATTTCTTGCAATTGCTTCACTTTGACCTCTCTCTTCTGCTCCTATTCCAGGATATGCACCAGGGGTATCTACCAAAAAAAGTATAGGTAAATCAAATTTTTCAGCAAGCTTTGCAACGCGCAGGGCTTTTCTATATCCTTCTGGATGAGGCATACCAAAATTTCTTTTTATTTTTTCTTTTGTATTTCTACCTTTTTCTTCTCCAATAACTACACATTTTTCACCTTCAATTTTACCAATATAACATATTATTGAAGTATCATCTCTAAATTCTCTGTCTCCGTGAAGCTCGTACTTTTCATCCATAATTCTTTCTATTATATCTATTGCATGAGGTCTATCAGGATGACGTGCAAGTTGTAGTTTTTGATAAGGAGTAAGATTTTTAAAGGTTTTATCGATTTCTTTTTCTAAATCTTTTTGTAAAGAAGAGACAGCATGAGTATCTCCTCTTATTTTTGCCACTTCAATTTGTTCTTTAAGTTCTTCTATTTTTTTTTCAAAATCAAGGACTGCCAATTTAAGCCTTTTATTTTACTTTTTTAAATATAACAACGCCATTTGTTCCACCAAAGCCAAAAGAGTTACTCATTGCAACATCTATTTCAGCCTCTCTTGCTTTGTTTGGAACATAATCAAGATCACATTCAGGATCCGGCTCTTCATAATTAATTGTAGGAGGTAAGATATTGTTTTGCATTGCCATAAGTGTAATCACCGCTTCTATAGTTCCTGCTGCACCAAGACAGTGTCCAGTTGCACCTTTTGTTGAACTTACAGGAGGGCAGTTTTCTTTTCCTCCAAAAAGAGCTTTTATAGCCATTGTTTCATAAAGATCGTTATATTTTGTTGATGTGCCGTGAGCATTTATATAATCAATTTTTGGCTCTCCTGCCATTTCATAAGCCATTTTCATAGCTCTAAGTGCTCCTTCTCCGCCAGGTGCTGGAGTAGTAATATGATTTGCATCGCCGCTTTCTCCAATACCAATAATTTCTCCATAAATTTTTGCACCTCTTGCAACTGCATCTTCATATTTTTCTAAAATAAGACAAGCACCACCTTCACCCATTACAAATCCATCTCTTTTTGCATCAAACGGTCTGCTTGCATGAGCCGGGTCGTCATTTCTTGTTGAAAGTGCTTTCATCGCTGAAAAACCACCTACACCCACAGGACAAATACATGCTTCTCCCGCTACTACCATCATTTTATCAGCCATACCTGCTTTTATTGTTTTAAACGCTTCAGTAATTGCATGAGTTCCAGCAGCACATGCAGTAACACTTGCAAGGTTAGGACCTTTTAATTTATAAGCTATTGATACAAATCCTCCAAGCATATTTACAAGAGCGCTTGGAATAAAAAACGGAGATATTCTTCTTGGTCCTCTTGTTTCAACTATTACACTCGCTTTTTCTATTACAGGAAGCCCGCCAATACCACTTGCAGCGCTTATACCAAATCTGTTTGAATCATACTCTTCCAACCCACTATCAGCCATAGCTTCTTTTGCAGCAGCAAGTCCAAATTGAATAAATCTATCTGCTTTTTTAACTTCTTTTGGATCCATTACAGTTTTTGGATCAAATCCTTTAACTTCACCAGCTATTTGAGATGCAAAACCTTCTGGATCAAAGTGTGTTATTTTATCAATTCCGGTTTTCCCTTCAATTATATTTTTAAAACTTTCATCTTTATTTAATCCTAATGAATTTATCATACCGATACCAGTTACAACAACTCTCATTGATTTCCTTTTTTAAGAAGTAATAAAAGCATATTTATAATATATACTTTTATTACCTCTCAAAGAGAGGTTTTAAATTAAGATTTTGCTTTTTCTATATAATCAACTACATCTTGAACAGTTTGAATTTTTTCAGCTTCACTGTCAGGAATTTCGATTTCGAATTTTTCTTCAAGGGCCATTATCATTTCAACAACGTCAAGGCTGTCTGCTCCAAGATCTTCTACAAATCTTGCTTCTGGTTTTACCTCATCAGGACTAACATTTAATTGCTCAACAATAACTTCTTTTACTTCATCAAATAATGCCATATTATCTCCTTTAATTTTTTTTATAATCGCATTTTATCATAAATTCATTTTAATTTACAAATAACCTGTTTTTGACATTTTATTACTTACATTAATATTACATATACATTCCGCCGTTTACTTTTAGTGTTTCCCCTGTTATATAACTTGCCTCATCACTTAAAAGAAAAGCAACCGCATTAGCAACTTCTTTTGGATTTGCAAGTCTTTTCAAAGGAATTTTGCTTAATATCTCTTCTTTTACTTTTTCAG
>JALTBU010000152.1 GCA_027008345.1 Nautiliaceae bacterium
AA
This sequence comes from Nautiliaceae bacterium, assembly GCA_027008345.1. Lineage (GTDB taxonomy): Bacteria > Campylobacterota > Campylobacteria > Campylobacterales > Nautiliaceae > JALTBU01. The sequence goes on from JALTBU010000152.1 coordinate 3, forward strand.
AAAGTCACATTCCCTCATCCTACATTTAGTGAAGGAATTGATAGGTGTTTAAGGAGGTTTAAATGAATATAGAAGAATATAAAAATATTCCAGTAGAAAAAGTTGCGGCTGAGCTTAAAACTGATATAAATAAAGGGTTAAGCAGCGAAGAAGCCCAAAAAAGACTTAAAGAATACGGACCAAATGAAATTCCTGAATATAAAGAGCCTTTGTGGCACAGAATTTTTAGAAGATTTTGGGGACCGATTCCTTGGATGATTGAAATTGCAGCAATTTTAAGTGCATTAGTTCATAGATGGGAAGATTTTACCATTATTATGATTATGCTTTTTGTAAATGCCGGACTTGATTTTTATCAAGAGCATAAAGCTTTAAATGCAATTGAAGCACTTAAAAAGAAACTTGCTAAAAAAGCAATAGTACTTAGAGATGGCAAATGGGTAGAAATCTTGGCAAAAGAGATAGTCCCAGGAGATATAGTTAAGCTAAAAATTGGAGACATAATACCTGCTGATATGAAATTAATTGGCGGAGGAGATTTTTTACTTGTAGACCAATCTGCCCTCACAGGTGAAAGTTTGCCTGTTACTAAAAAACCTGGTGATATTGTATATTCAAATTCAATTGTAAAACAAGGTGAAATGATTGGTATTGCAGTAGCTACTGGACTTAATACATATTTTGGAAAAACAGTTAAACTTGTAGCAAAAGCAGAACAAAATCAAAGAAGTCATTTCCAACAAATGGTTATTAATGTTGGAAACTTTTTAATTATTGTTACTATTATTATGGTTGCCATTATTATTTTTTACGGAGTAAAAAGACATGAAAATATTTTTGAACTCTTAGAATTCTCTCTTGTTTTAACGGTTGCAGCAATTCCTGTTGCTCTTCCAACTGTCTTAACTGTTGTAATGGCTGTAGGTGCATTAAATCTTGCTAAAAAACAAGCAATTGTAAGCCGTCTTGCAGCTGTTGAAGAGCTTGCCGGAATGGATATATTATGTTCTGATAAAACAGGAACTCTTACTCAAAACAAAATGACTGTTGGTGAGCCTTTTGCTTTAACAAATCCAGCTGAAATGTTTATTTATGCAGCAATTGCATCAAAAAAAGAAAATAATGACCCAATAGAAACTCCAATTTTTGAATGGATTGAAAAACATAATATTAAACTTCCAAAATTTAAACTTATCAAATTTACTCCATTTGACCCAGTGATAAAAAGAACAGAAGCGCTTGTAGAAATAAATGGAGAAAAAATAATCGCAACAAAAGGTGCTCCTCAGGTTATTATTGAACTCTCAAACCTAAATGATGAAGAAAAACAAAAAGTTTATAAAAAAGTAGAAGAATTTGCCCAAAATGGATTTAGAACTCTTGGAGTTGCATATAAAAAAGCAAATGTAGAAGATAAATTTACATTCCTTGGACTTATTCCTCTATATGACCCACCAAGACCTGATAGTAAAGAAGCTATTGAAGAAGCGAAAGCTAAAGGTGTTGAAGTCAAGATGGTTACAGGTGATAATGTTGCTGTGGCTAAATATATCGCTAAAATTTTAGGAATAGGAGAAAACATCTATTCTATTAAAGAGCTTAAAAATGAAACATATGACGAATATGTAACATTAGCTG
>JALTBU010000153.1 GCA_027008345.1 Nautiliaceae bacterium
TGTGATATAATGGATGGGCATTTTGTACCAAATATGACAATGGGACCTATGATAATTGAAGCTGTAAAAAAAGCTACAAATGTACCTCTTGATATTCATTTTATGGTTGAGGATATTCCGTTTTTTATTGATATGTATAAACATCTTAAACCTGAATTTATCAGTTTTCATATAGAAGAAGAAAAACATATTAATAGAGTTATTCAAAAAATAAGAAATGAAGGAATAAGACCTTCAGTTGTTCTAAATCCCGCAACACCAGTGTGTTTACTTGAATATATCGTAGCTGATGTAGATATGGTGCTTTTAATGAGTGTAAATCCTGGATTTGGAGGTCAGAAATTCATCCCAAGCGTTCTTGATAAAATAAAAGAATTAAGAGATTTGGCTCAGAGGAAAAATCCAAATCTGCTAATTGAAATAGACGGCGGGGTAAATGATAAGAACGCGCCTTTACTTAAAGAAGCGGGAGCAGATATTTTGGTAGCCGGAAGTTTTGTATTTAAACATTCAAATTATGCTGAGGCTATAAAGGCATTAAGGTGCGAGTAAAGATATGCGGTATTACAAATTATGAAGATGCAAAACTTGCATGTGATTATGGAGCGGATGCATTAGGATTTGTCACATATCCTAAATCTCCAAGGTTTATTGAACCAAAAGAGATAAAAAAAATAATTGACAAACTTCCACCTTTTGTTACAAAAACTGTGCTTTTTGTAAATGTAGATGCTGAATATGTTAATGAAGTTATGAAATATACAAAAGCGGATTTGGCTCAGATTCATTTTGAAGCTGATGAAAAATTTTATAAAAATTTAAATTGCAGATATATTAGAGTTATAAGGGCAAAAGAAAAAGAAGATATTGAAAAATTTAATAATGAATATAGAATAATTGATGCTTATGTACCGGAATTTGGAGGCAGTGGTAAAAGAATACCTCTTGAATGGTTTAAAGACAGGGATAATTCAAAAATTATTTTAGCTGGCGGACTTAATCCAGAAAATGTATTTGAAGTTGGGCATTACGGATTTTATGGAGTGGATGTAAGCAGCGGCGTTGAATCTGCTCCCGGAATAAAAGACAAGCATAAACTAAGAAAATTTATAAGCCTTGCTAAATACGGGCTTAGATGTGGATGAATGGGTGGATGAGTTGATGAGAATATGAGTAGATGAGTGAAAGAGGGAAGAGGAATCAGGGAAGATTATTTTTAAATTTTGTGTATTTTTAAAGAATAATGTTTAAAACTGGAGGATTGTTTGAAAGCGTTTGTATTAAAAAAAATAGCCGAAGTTATAAAAACAAAAAAGATAATCAAAAAAGCATTAAGGGTTGATGAGAATTTAATTTTAATGCAGTTTGATGAAGACAGGTTTTATTTTGATTTGACAAAAGGAAGCGGGGATATTTATATCAATATCGATTATCCACTTGTGAAAAAATTCAAAGCTCCTTTTGATATAGTGCTTGAAAAAAAGTTTACAAAAGCATCGGTTTTAGATGTTTTTGCAAAAGAGAGGATTCTTACAATAGTTGCTGAAAATAAAAATAATTTTAAAAGTGAAATTGTAAAAATAAGATTTGAATTTACAGGGCGTTATACAAATGCGATAATTTTGGATGAAAATGAT
>JALTBU010000154.1 GCA_027008345.1 Nautiliaceae bacterium
AAAATGTTTCTCAAGTTCAAACTCATCAACTTCTCCAATATCTCCAAATTCTTTAAATTCTGTCTGTAAAAGCTCTAAATATGCTTTATTAATTGCCCATTCTTCATCAATATCACATCCAAAAGATAGGATAATTTTATTTTTGTCAATATAACTTGCTGCCATTACTGGGTATTTATTTAGAGTTGCTCTATAAATTTGAATATTTTTATCATTATATTTGTGATCTATTTTTTGAAGAGGAATTTTTTCTTTTAATACTTTAAATTTTACATATCTTTCTATTATTTCCGTTTTAGCGTTATAATAGGCTTTTTCAAAGTTTTTATGAAATGCCATTCCGTTGCTTGCAAAAAGATTTTGAATTAAATTTATCGGAAAATAAGTATCGCTAAAAGGAATGGAGAGAATTTCAAGTGAATTGGAATTAAAATCAACTAAATCTTCTTTTTGAATATCAATACTATAAAACTTTTTAATATTAAATTCTGTTATTTTCTGGTCATGATAGAGGTTTTCAATTGCATAATCTTCAAAATAGTTTTTAAGTAAAATCCTCTCATACATTTCACCCAAAGCGGAAGTTACGGCTTCATTTTTACTAAAACCTTTTCCAAAAGAGGTAAAAGGAAGGTCTTTTAAAGTAATTTTTGCAGTGTAAATATCTCTAAATTCATTTATTTCAATGTTTTTTGGTATATTAAAAAGATTTAAAAGACTATTCAATATCAAACTCTTTATTTTTTATTTGTTCAAGTGCTTCATATCCTGTCATATCGAGTTTTATAGGGGTAATTGAAACATAACCGTTTTTTATTGCATCAAAATCTGTCTCTTTTTCTTCCCTGAAAGCCAAAGGATGAAGTCCTATCCAATAATAACTCTCACCTCTTGGGTCAGTGTGTTTATGTGCGTCGTTGCCATATAGTCTATACCCGAGCCTGGTAAATTTAGCACCTTTTATTTTATGCGTGTTTGGTATGTTTACATTTAAAATATGTCTGTGTGGTATTTCTATTTCTTTATTAATAACTTTTTTCACAATTTTCCTTACTGCTTTTCTTGCGTTATCCCAGTTTACTTCACTTGGAGGATTATCATAGCTTTTTAAAACCTGAGAAAATGCAATTGACGGTATTGAATGAAGTGCGCCTTCCATTGCCCCGCCGGCAGTCCCAGAATATGTTACATCTTCTCCTAAATTCGCCCCGTGGTTTATACCGCTTAATACCAAATCTGGTTTTTCTCCGTTAAAAAATTCAGGAAACGACAGATATACACAATCACTTGGAGTCCCATCGTCAAGTTTATAAAAATTTTTATCGATTTTTTTAAACCTCAAAGGTTTGGTAATAGTCAGTGAATGAGAGCATGCACTTTTTGGATGGGCGGGGGCTACGATATAAACTTCTCCTAAATCTTTAACTGCGTCAGCTAAAACTTCAAGGCCTTTTGCTTCAAAAGAATCGTCATTGGTTATAAGTATTTTCATTAAGTTCCTTTTAGTATAATTTCAAAAAAGGCTTATTATGCACTATAAAAAATATCTGAGAGATGATATTAATATTAGGATTTTATCAAATTTTGAAGCTCCTTTTGCCGATATTTGCAAAGATAAAGAAGAATTTTCAAAAAAA
>JALTBU010000155.1 GCA_027008345.1 Nautiliaceae bacterium
AATGTAACCTTGTTTTGAAGAGAAACTATATTATGTTAAGTAACTAATTATGATATAATTCAACTTGGTAGGTCAGAGTGGTTGTCCCACTACCGCCAGGGCGGTTGGGTGGGGTTATGCGGTTAGATTACCGCAGGAGGTGTGTTATGAGGATACTCATAATCCTCATAATAGTAGCGGTGGTGGTGACACCGCTCTATTAAAAGGTGTGGAGCTTTGCTCCGCATCTGCCTACCAAAATTATACCACAAATTCTTCCCTATCCTATTGTCTTGTCTTATCTTTTTATTGGTAAATTTTTTAAATAATTTGGGACTATCTTCTTGTGGTTGTTGTTATTTTTTTAAATCAGGCGACACGGAGCTTGCAGGGAGTAGCTTCTAAGTCATATAAGTTGCTTAACTTCTCCGTGTCGCTCTGCACGCCTTGTGCGTGCAGTCGTTGCAAGTGATAAATACAATGCGTTAGCATTGTAGCCCGTTAGGGCTTCTTGCAAGACGAAGTCTTGCAACCACCAACCGAGCCACTCCCTTTTGGGAGTGAGCGAGGGGGTGGTAATACAGCGAAGCTGTCAATATTCGGAGCGTTTAGCGTAGAATATTGACAGCGGAGCTGATAAAAAGCGAACAAATCCCCGCTCCTGCGGGGGTTAGTGAGCTTTTTATATAGTTTATTTTCCGTTTATTCCGTTTATTTTTTATAGATTTTGTTTATTTTGCGTTTATTGGATCTTACAATATTTGTTAGATTTTATTTTTTTTAAAATCCATATATAACATACTACTGCATAAAAGTTAAAACGGAGGGAAAATGACTTGTCAGACCACCACCAGTAAAGCCGAGAAGCCAAAAAAATATAAAAAACTATATAAGCTATAAAAAGGCGAGTAGGTGGAACTGGTGGCAGGGGTTTGCAATAAAAGAAAAACTATATAAGCTATACCGCCACGCATAACTTGGCAAGTGGCACTATCGGCAGTGCATTTTAAATATATATTATATGCCGGAAGACTGCCAATGATAGTGCTTCCCCAGGGGACAGGCATTTTTCCGCCGGAAGACTGCATTTATGCAGTGCTGAGAGGAGTTTTCGCGATAAACTCCTATAAAAAAAGAAATCGCAATTCTTACCAACCGCCACGCTGTCCCCGCTCCCCCACACCACCTTACACCTTATACGATACGGGGGAGCTCCTGCCCGCCCTTGCAGGTTACTTGGTAGTAATATCAAGTGATACTGCAAGCATAACGGGCTATATTACCGCTTTTGCGGGAGCTGGCGAGGCAGGGGGGACGCGTGGCGGTATAGCAATACAAAAGCTGTAAAAAGGCTTTCTATTCCTTTAAGGAATATTACTAAACTTAAAGGATAAAGGAGTTAGTATGAGTTTTAATGAAAAAATTATTGAGAGAAGAGCAAGAGAGTGGGGAATGACAAAAGAAGAAGTAAAAAAGATTGGCAAACGTATGGCAAGATATATAGAAACAGAAGCAAGGAAAAATAAAGGGGAGATAACAGCGATAGTAGTCTTGAAGAGTTTTTTTATCTTTGAAGAAGTTAAAAATAAAAGATATAACAAAAAGGCAAAAGAACTTGCACTAAATAAATTAAAAAACAAAAAAG
>JALTBU010000156.1 GCA_027008345.1 Nautiliaceae bacterium
GTGAGATGGCACATATAAGTTTTGAAGAGTCTATAAAAATTTTGAATGAAAATTTGCCAGGTGTTAAAGGCAGTGAGAAAGTTTTTTTAAGCGATGCTCTAAACAGGGTTTTGGCAAAAGATATAGTGGCAAAATATGACAATCCATATATGCCAACAGCTTCAATGGATGGATATGCGATAAATTATGATGATATTGATAGTGAAATTAAAATAATTGGCAAAAACCCAGCAGGACATTTTGATATTAAAGAGATTAAAAAAGGAGAAGCGGTAAAAACTTATACGGGTTCATTTATGCCAAAGGGTTCTGATACGCTTGTGCCTATTGAAAATGTTGAGGTTGAAGGTGATAAATTAATAATTAAAGAAAAAGTACAAAAAGGTTTTTCAGTAAGACCTGTGGGGGAGGATTTTAAAAAAGGAGAAGTGTTAATAAAAAAAGGGACACTGCTTAAAGCTGGAGAAATAGGAGTTTTGGCTTCTCTTGGAGTGCCTGTTGTTGATGTTGTTAAAAAGCCGGTTGTATCAATTCTTGCTACTGGTGAAGAGGTGGTTGATTTAGATGATGAATTTGAAATGGGGCAGATTAGAAGCTCAAATAATTATACTTTAACTGCTCTTGCTAAATCTTTTAATTTTGAAGCAGTTAATCTTGGAATTGCCGGAGATAAAAAAGATGAAATAAAATCAAAAATCCTTGATGCCCTTAAAACAAGTGATGTGGTAGTTACAACAGGTGGAGTTAGTGTAGGGGATTTTGATTTTGTAAAAGAGATAACAGGTGAATTTGATGTATTGTTTCATGGGGTAAATATTAAGCCCGGACAATGGATAATGGTTGCAAAAGCAGGAGAAAAATATATAGTTTCACTTCCGGGATTTCCTTATAGTTCTTTTGTGACATTTCTTTTATATGTAGTGCCGATTTTGGAATCTCTTGAAAATAAAAAAGTAATAAGAAAAATTAAAGCAAGGCTTAAACATGAATTTGTTAAAAAATTTAAAAAATATCAGTTTGTTGCTGTAAATATTGAATATAACTCTGAATTTTATGTAGATACTATTGGTAAAAAGCAAGGAAGCAGCGGGATTTTAACTAATTTAATAGGAAATAAAGCTTTAATGTGTCTGCGTGAGGGCTTATATACTCTTGAAGCTGGTGAAATGGTAGATGTATTGGTTTATGAGAGAATTATTTAAAGGAGTAAAATGAAACTAAAAACACCTATGTATGTTATTGAAGAGGAAAAACTTGAAAATAATTTAAAAGTTTTAGACAGGGTTCAAAAAGAAGCAGATTGTAAAATTTTAGTGGCACTTAAAGGATATGCCGCTTGGGCGACTTTTGATTTATTAGAAAAATATTTAAGCGGTGCTACTGCAAGCGGGCTTTGGGAAGCAAAGCTTGGAGCGATGAAGCCTTGGGAGGTTCATACATATTCTCCTGCATTTAAAGATGATGAAATTGATGAAATAGCTGATATTTCTCATACAGTTGTATTTAATTCATTTTCTCAGCTTGAAAGATTTGAAGAAAGAGTAAAAGATAAAGCATTAATCGGACTTAGAGTAAATCCAGGAGTTTCATCTGCACCTGTTGCACTTTATGACCCGTGCGCAC
>JALTBU010000157.1 GCA_027008345.1 Nautiliaceae bacterium
ATGGTTGATAGTATTTCACTTAATACCGATGAAATTTATGAAATGTGGAGGGCGGATGAGAATCTTCGCAAAAAAAACGAATTTATAGGAAATGTTTATGAAGAGTGGGGAGCTAAGGCTCTTGAAGGGGACGATGAAGCCAAAATTTATATGGTGGTTGCAAATCAATGTTTAGAAGGTGTGTATTTTTATAACGGATTTGCTTCTTTTTATGTTCTTGCAAGAGCAGGTAAAATGCTTGGAAGTGCTCAAATGATAAGATTTATTCAAAGAGATGAAGTGACACACACTACGCTTTTTGCAAATATCTTTAAAGAGATACAAAAAGAATTCCCGGATCTTTTTACGCCTGAGGTTTACAGAAATATAAAAGATATGCTTTATGCTGCTTATGAGCTTGAGAGAGACTGGGGATTTTATATTACAAACGATGAAATTTTAGGTCTTTCTAAAGAGCTTATTGACAGATTTACAAAATATCTGGCAAACAAAAGGGCAAATGCTATGGGACTTGAACTTTTATTCCCGGAAATAGGTCTTAAAAATCCTATTAGCTGGTTTGACAGTTTCAGCTCATTTAATGACCAGAAAACAAACTTTTTTGAAGGAAATGTTGTAAATTATTCAAAAGGAAGTTTGAATCTTGATGATTTTTAGGCAAAAAGAGATTTCTGTTAAAGCTCCAAAAAGGGGCTTTTTTTTGATTACAGATAAAATTTTAAGTGCTATTGAGATCAGTGATATAAATGTCGGAATGATGAATGTTTTTTTAAAACATACTTCGGCATCTCTTACAATAAACGAAAATGCTTCACCTGATGTGAGAATTGATATGGAAGAGATTTCAAGTTCTTTGGTGCCTGATGGGTATCATTATCACCATTCGCTTGAAGGAAGTGATGATATGCCGGCACACTTTAAATCTTCGATGTTTGGAGTAAGTCTTAATATCCCTATAACTGCCGGGAGACTGAATCTTGGGACATGGCAAGGAATTTATCTCAATGAACATAGAGATTATCCATCTTTAAGAAGGATAGTGATTACTGTTTTTGGTCAGTAACACTCTATTTTATAAAACACATTAAGCATTATGTGGTTTTTTTGAGTTGGGAGAGGAGTATTTACAGATAATGTCTTGTACATTATTTTTACAGGTCTTGGTGAAGTTGAATTAAAATTTATTTGTGTAACAAAACACTGTTTATTTAAAGTTACGGACAATTTAGCAGCATTTTTTTGGGCTTCATTATATGCTTTTTCTCTTAAAAGTTTCAATGTTTTTACTTTTTCTGTATCTGTCGGTACTAATTTTATGTAATTCATTTTTATTTTAGCTTTTGATTTTACTTTATCTAAAAATTCTGAAAAAGTATTAATTTTATTTTTAGAAAATTTACAAAAGCTCTTTATGTTCGCTTTGTAAGCTCTGAAATTTCCGTTTTTGTCATATTCCGGATAAAAATTATAACTGCTTTGTTGACAAATATTTTTTGAAAGATTTATAATGTCTGATATGTTTTTTAAAAGATTGCTTAAATATTTATTTTTCATTTGAATGTTTAAAGAAATTTCGATATTTTTAAGTTTGATTTTTTGCATATATGTTTTAGTGTCAGTCACCTGGTAGGCAAAGGATAAAGCTACAAATAATAAAAATATTAATTTTTTCATTCCCACTCCTTTGATATAATTATAACAAAAAGGCTTTTTATGAAAATTATTGATTTTGCCAGTATCGAAAGTGTTGAGAGATACAAACTTATGAGCACTAATATTATCCCAAGACCGGTGGCGTGGATAGTGACTGAAAATAACGGGATTATAAATATAGCGCCTTTTAGTTATTTTACAGGTGTCAGTTCAGTGCCTCCCCTTTTGATGGTGAGTATAGGAAGGAATAAAAAAGGATTGAATGAACCAAAAGATACATTTAAAAATATAAAAGAGACAAAAAAAGCAACTGTCTGTCTTGTACCTGTTGAATTAACTGAAAAGATGGATAAAACGGGCGAAGTTTTACCGCATAATATAAGTGAAGCTGAAAAATTTGGAATTGAAGTTGAGAGAATTGATGATAATTTTCCTCCAATTGTTAAAGGATGTAAAAGAGCGTTTTTTACTACTCTTTATGGAACATTTGAAAGAGATGAGATGGCTACAATTCCATTTTTCCTTGAAATTGATAAAATGTATATTGAGGGTGAATTTGAGCCGGTAGCAAGAGTGGGTAAAGGGTATGCGAAACTTTGTGAAATGGAGAATTGAAAATGGAAAATAAAGAATTAAAAATATTAAAAGATTTTAAGAATAAATACAAAGATTTATTGGAAATAAAGTATATTGTAGGTTCTTTTGCAAGAAGGGATTTTAATAAAAACAGCGATATTGATATCATTTATTCGTTAAAGAATGAAGCATTGAAAAAAGATGCTTTTGAAGTAATTAATAAAATAGTCTCAATTAAGAAAGAGTTACAGACTAAACTTAATAGAAAAGTGGATTTCATAGATGAAAGTTCTTTAAATAACATTGCTAAAAAATATATGAAAGAAAAAATAGATGTTTAATAAAAATTTACCTAAAATAGAGTTTATTATTCAAAGAATTGAATTTATCGAAAATATTGTAAAAAGACACAAATATGTAACTATAGCTCTTGAAGATGAAATCGAAGCAAAGCCTGCTATTTTAATGCATCTCTCTCAAATAGGAGAAGAAATAAATAAAATTGATATTGAAATTTTAGAAAAATTAAATTTAGCAGAAGATGCAAAAGGTGCTTATAATGTAAGAAATTTTATTGTACATGCATATGAAGGGATTAATTTAGCTTTAATTGAAAAAATTATTAAAGAAAAACTTCCTGTTTTAAAAGAAAAATTTCAAAGGTATTTAAATGAACAAAATAAATTTCAATAATAAAAAAACAACTCCCTGTAAAATTGTATGTGTTGGAAGAAATTATGTTGATCATATAAAAGAACTTAACAATGAAATTCCAAGTGAGCCTATTTATTTTATAAAGCCAAACAGTTCAATCAGTGAAGATATTATATGGCGTGAAGGTATGCATTATGAAGGAGAAATCAGTTTTTTAATTAAAGATAAGAAAATTATAGGTGTCGGATTTGGATTTGATTTGACTTTACGAAATATTCAAAGTAAATTAAAACAAAAAATGCTTCCTTGGGAGAGAGCAAAGGCATTTAAAGGGGCTGCTGTTTTTAGTGATTTTATGCTTTGCAGTGATTTTGAAGGGTTAGAAGTTGAGGTTATAAAAAATGGAGAAACAGTCCAAAGAGGTGGAGTTGAGCTTATGATGTATAAGCCGGACTTTTTAGTAAGAGATATTGATGAAATTTTTGGACTTGATGATTTTGACATTGTAATGAGCGGAACTCCTAAGGGAGTTGGAGAGGTAGAAAAAGGAGATGAGTTTATTGGCAGGATTTATAAAGATGGAAAAATTTTAGTTGAAAAAAGCTGGAGAGTGAGTTGAGAATGGAAAATGGAGAATGGAGAGTTAAAATACCTGTTAGTGAGATATTTTATTCAATTCAGGGTGAAGGTAAATATGCAGGAAATCCGTCGGTATTTGTTAGAGTTGGAGGATGTAATTTAAAATGTCCCGGATTTGGTAAAAATGGATGTGACAGTTTTTATGCTGTTGATAAAAAATACAAAAATAGCTGGCAGGAAATGAGTATAAGTGAAATAATAGCTGAAATAAAAAAATATCTTAGATTTAATCCCGATTTGGTTATTACAGGAGGAGAGCCCGGACTTTATTTTGAAAGACTATATCCTTTAATTAAATGGTTTAGAGGGAATATTACAATTGAAACAAACGCTACAATTGCACCTGAATTTGATAAATATTCAGAATATAAAAATGTAGCTTTTGCTATGAGTGTAAAACTTTCAAACAGCGGTGAAGAATATAATAAAAGAGTAAAAAAAGAAGTTATTGAAAATATCGCAAAAAATGCAAAAAAAAGTTTTTTTAAATTTGTAGTTGATAAAGATTTGAAAGAAGAAATTGAAGATATAACAAATGGAGTTGATATTCCCGTATATTGTATGCCGCTTGGAGCTACAAAAGAAGAATTGGAAAAAAACGCGCCTTTTGTTTTTGAATTTTGTCTAAAAAACGGATACAGATATTCTGACAGAATCCATATAAGACTTTTTGGTAAAAAAAGAGGAGTTTGAATGATTATAAGAAAACTTTTTAAATTTGAAAATGCGCATATTGTAAGAAATTGCACTTCAAGGAGATGTTCAAAATCAATTCATGGGCATAGCTATAAAGTAGAAGTTAAATTAAAATCAAATTTTTTAGATAACGGACAGATGGTATATGATTTTGGATTAATGAAACTTTATATAAAAGATTTGATTGACAGTTTTGACCACGCTATTACTTTATGGAGTGGGGATAATCCTGAATATATTGAATTTGCTAAAAGATTTAGTGAAAGATGGATTGAACTTCCAGTCAATCCAAGTGCTGAGCAGTTTAGCAGAGTATTTTTTTTAATGGTAGATAAAATTTTGGAGCTAATGGAATTTAAAAATGGAGAAAAAGAGGTTGAAGTTTATTCTATTGTGGTTCATGAAACAGATACCGGATATGCTGAGTGTTTTAGAGAGGATGCTTATAATTTTGAAGGAATGGGTGAGATTAGGCTTGAAGATATTAAATTTAGCGATAGAATTAAAGAAGAATGGAAAGATGAAAAGATGTGGGATAAAATATTAAGAGGAGATAGATTAAAGGTGTCAGATGAAATATAAAGTATGATATAATTTTTTTGTTAAAGGAGAAAGGATGGATAATATTAAAATTAAACTTGATGGGATTGCAACTGCAAAGAGATTTGAAACAGATGAACTTTTTCAAAGAAGAAAATTTGAAGAAATTGTTAATATTTTAAGGTATCATTATAATAATAAAACTGAAAAAAAACAAGATATTACAGAATGCAGGACTCATAATACAATTTTTATTGACGGCAATAGGGGTGTAGGAAAAACTGCATTTATGATTAATATTGAAAATTATATAAAAACAGAATATAAAAATGATGAGTTTTCAAAAAAATTCAAATTTTTTAAACCTATTGATCCTACATTACTTGAAAATAATGAATATTTTTTTAGTATAGTAATTGCAAGAATTGTTGAAGAAATTAATTCATATATATATAATAATCTTAATTTTAAATTTAGAGAAGAAAAACGAGAAAGAGAATATTTTGAGGCTTTGGATAATATATCAAAAGCGATAGGAGCGATAAAAACTGTTTCAGATGAAATAGGAATTGATGAAATAGCCTCTTATAGTTCAAGTATCAAGTTGGAACAATATGCACATGAATTTTTCAAAACTGTTACTGAAATATTTGGGGTAGATTTTCTGGTTTTTTTAATAGATGATGTAGATATGGCATTTAATGTTGGATTTGATGTTTTAGA
>JALTBU010000158.1 GCA_027008345.1 Nautiliaceae bacterium
TATCTCCAACTAAAATATATCCATTTTTTACTTTATAAAATTTGAAAGGGAAGGTTAAATTTTGAGTATGTGTTTGAATTAAAATTGCTTCTTTTTTAGGAATAATATATTCTGTATGAATTTTAGTAAATTCAACTTCAAAAGCAAAAAGAAGAAAAGGTATTAAAAAAATTAATTTTTTCATAATCTTACACTTATACCTATATTTTTTAGATATTTTTTTAAATCAATTATATCAATTTCACGAAAATGAAATATACTTGCTGCAAGTGCAGCATCAGCTGAATGTTCAAATACTTCTTTAAAATGTTCCATTTTCCCAGCACCACCGCTTGCGATTATAGGGATGTTTACAAGTTTTGATATTTTTTCAGTTATTTCAATATCGAATCCTGCTTTTGTACCGTCTGTATCCATAGATGTAAGAAGTATTTCACCTGCACCTCTATCAACTACTTCTTTAGCCCACTCAATTGCATCAAGCCCTGTATCTTCTCTTCCACCTTTAATAAATACATTCCATTTATTAGGAGCAATTTTTTTTACATCAATTGCAACTACAATACACTGGCTTCCAAATCTTTTAGCTCCTTCATTTATAAAATCAGGATTTTTTACAGCTGCTGAATTGATAGAAACTTTGTCGCATCCTACATTAAGTAAGTCATAGATATCATTTAAAGAACTAATACCTCCTCCTACAGTTAGAGGAATAAAAACTTCTTTTGCCACTTTTTTTACAATATCAACTATTGGTTTTCTGCCTTCATAACTTGCAGTAATATCAAGAAAGGTAAGCTCGTCAGCACCTTCTTCATTATATCTTATAGCAGCTTCCACAGGATCTCCGGCATCACGCAATCCTTCAAAATTAACTCCTTTTACTACTCTTCCGTTTTTAACATCAAGACAAGGAATTATCCTTTTAGCAAAATATTCCATTAAAAATTACCTTTTTTGTTATAATTTTAACAAAATTTAAAAAGGATATGGTATAATCAAGGCAAAGAAAAAATTTGGCCAAAATTTTTTAAAAGATAAGCATTATTTAAATAAAATCGTCGAATCGATGCCCAATACTAACAATCTTGTAGTGGAAATTGGGCCTGGGTTAGGCGATTTAACAGAAAAGTTGCTGGAAAAAAGAAGAGTTCTGGCAGTAGAAATAGATAATGATTTGTGTGAAATTTTGAAAGAAAAATTTCCTAGTTTAAAATTGAAATGTGGTGATGTTTTGGATTATTGGCAAAATAGTCTGGCAGATGAGAAATATGATTTAATAGCAAATCTGCCTTACTATGTTGCAACAAATATAATCCTTAGGGCATTGAAAGATAAAAATGCTCAAAATATTTTAGTGTTAATACAAAAAGAAGTTGCAGATAAATTTTCAGCCAAACCTGGTGATAAAAATTATTCTTCATTAGCGATTTTGGCACAGAGTGTTGCAAATGTAAAAAAACTGTTTGATGTACCGCCTGGAGCATTTGTACCGGCTCCTAAGGTAACAAGCAGCGTTATTTTGTTTGAAAAATTTAAAGATTCATATGATGAAAATTTTGCAAAATTTTTAAAAACAGCTTTTGCAAATCCAAGAAAAACACTCAAAAAAAATTTATCTGCTCTTTATAAATTTGAGCCTTCTAAATTTGGGCTTAAAGACACTATAAGACCTCACCAGGTAGACGGCTCTACTTTTTTCCGGCTCTTTTCTGAATTGGCCACAGAAAGGAGTAAAGATGGAAAAAGAACAAACTAATCTTGAACAAGCTATTAAAAATACAGTTGAAGAAAATTTAAAAGCTGAAACTGATAATTCTTTATCAGAGAAAAATATCAAAACTGAAAAAAACAGTAATAATCAAAATAACAATATAAGAAAAAATGTAAAACAGCAAAAAAAATATCCACTTACACAACAAAATAAAAAAGTTGATCCTAAAAATTTTGTGTGGTTTAAAGATTTAAATAAAGCATTTGATGAAAATGAAAAAATTCATCAATCAAGACTTACATGCTTTAATAAAATAGATTCAAATGCAAAAGGATGGGTAAAATTTACTCCTCTTGGAGGACTTGATGAAATAGGTGGAAATTGTGCTGTACTTGAAACTGAAAATAGTGCAATTATAATTGATTGTGGAATGAGCTTTCCAAATGAAGATATGCATGGAGTTGATATATTAATTCCTGATTTTTCATATCTAAGAGAAATTAGACATAAAATTAAAGGTCTTATTATTACACATGGTCATGAAGATCATATTGGAGCTGTTCCTTATCTTTTTAAAGAGATGCAATTTCCAATTTATGGAACATCTCTTCCACTTGCTATGATTGAAAATAAGTTTAAAGAGCATAAACTTCTTCAATACAGGAGTTATTTTAGAAGTGTTAAAAAAAGGACTCCTATTCAAATAGGTGATTTTAAAATAGAGTGGATTCATATGACTCATTCAATTATTGATGCTTCATCTCTTGCAATCCAGACTCCTATTGGAACAATAATTCATACAGGTGATTTCAAAATAGACCACACACCAATTGATGGATATGCTCCGGATCTTCATAGACTTGCGTATTATGGAGAAAAAGGTGTATTAGCACTGTTTAGCGATTCGACAAATTCATATAAACCGGGGGTTACTCCGAGTGAGAGTGTAGTTGGAAAAACATTTGAAGATTTGTTTATGAAAACAAAAGGCAGAGTTATTATGTCTACATTCTCTTCCAATATTCATAGGGTTTATCAGGCTATTGCCACAGGAATAAAATTTGGAAGAAAAGTTTGTATAATTGGTAGAAGTATGGAGCAAAACCTTAATGTAGCAATGGATTTAGGATATATTAAACTGCCAAGAGACATATTTATCGATCCTTATGAAATTGGTAAGTATCAGGATGAAGAGATTTTAATTATTACTACAGGTAGCCAAGGTGAGAGTATGAGTGCACTTTATAGAATGGCTATTGATGAGCACAGACACGTTAAAATAAAAGAAGGTGATCAGATTATTATTAGTGCAAAAGCAATTCCTGGAAATGAACCGACTGTTTCTCAGCTTATTAATTTTTTAATGAAAAAAGGTGCAAAAGTTGCATATCAGGATTTCAGCGAAATTCATGTTTCAGGACATGCAAGTCAAGAAGAACAAAAACTTATGTTAAGACTTACTAAGCCAAAATATTTCTTCCCAGTTCATGGTGAATATAACCATCTTATGAAACACAGAGAAACAGCTCTTAGTGTAGGAACACCTGAAGAGAATATTTTTATTATGGAAGATGGAGAACAATGGGAAATTACTCCAAAAAGAGTTAGAAAAGTTAAAAACGTTCCAACTGGAAAAATTTATATAGACAATCAAATTAATGAACAAATTGAAAATGATGTTGTAATAGACAGACAAAAACTTGCAAACGAGGGTATTATTATGATAGTAGCACAGGTGGATAAGAAAAATAAAAAGCTAATAGCAAGACCGAGAGTTACAACATACGGAATTATTGCAGATAAAGACGATAAAGCATTTGCAAAAGAGATGGAAGATTTATTAATAAATTATATAGACCATGCAAAAGATTATGTATATGAAAAAAACAGAATTTTTGAAAATGAATTGAGAAATGTTATAAGAAAACATGTATTTAGAAAAACAAAGAAATATCCTACAATCGTTCCAGTAGTTTATTTTATGTAAAAATTGAAGATTTTTTCTTTAAACTTCTCTTCCCTTTTCTTAAACTTTCCTTAAAAATTTGATATAATTAATAAAAAAAGGAGATATTTATGTCTGAAAAGAAAATAGAATATCCAAGAATGTGGGGATTTAGAATCATAGGAGAAGATAAAGAAAAAATGAGAGAAGCAGTTAAAGAATGTATTGATAATCAAGAATGTAAAATAGAGGATAATAACTCTCATGGTAAATATCATTCTCAAAAATTTGAAGCGTATGTTACAAGTGAAGAAGAGAGAAATGAATTTTTTAAAAGACTGCAAAATCATAAAGACATTAAATTTGTATTATAATTTTAAAAAAGGCTTATTATGACTTTAAATACTCCTATTGATATGCATCTTCATTTAAGAGAAGGGAAAATTTTAAAAGATGTTATCCCATATACAACTAATCAGTTTGCAGCTGCTGTAATTATGCCAAATTTAATCCCACCTGTGGATAACAAAGAAAGACTTGAAGCTTATAAAGAAGAAATTTTAGCAAATAGTGAAAATTTTACTCCTCTTATGAATCTTTTTATGAGAGAATATAGTGAAGAAGAACTTTTAGATTTAGCTGATGAAATTTTTGCCATAAAGCTTTATCCAGCTGGAATTACTACAAACTCTGAAAATGGAGTAAAATCAATAGAAAATATATATCCTGTGCTTGAAATTATGAGTGAGCTTAACATTCCTTTAAGTGTGCATGGAGAAACAGGTGGATTTGTTCTTGATAGAGAAAGAGAATTTGGAGAAATTTATAAAAAACTTGCAAAAGATTTTCCAAGACTTAAAATTATAATGGAGCATGTAGGAACTGCGGATTTATTGTATTTACTTGATGAATATGAAAATTTATATGCAACTGTTACTCTTCATCATCTACTTTTAACACTTGATGATTTAGCTGGAGGAATGCTAAATCCCCACTATTTTTGTAAACCTTTAATTAAAACTCCAAAAGATAAAATGGAAATTCAAAAATTTGTAAAAAGTGGACATAAAAAAATTATGTTTGGAAGCGATTCTGCACCTCATCCAATTAAAAATAAATTAAAAGGCGCAGCTGGAATATTTTCTGCACCTGTAATCCTTCCAGCACTTGCTGAATTTTTTGAAGGAGATGTTGAAACTTTCCAAAAATTCATAAGCGATAATGCAAGGGAAAATTTTAATTTAAATTTGCCTGAGAGAAAAATTGAACTTATAGAAGAAGAATGGACGGCTCCATATATAGTAGGAGATATTAAACCTATGTGGGCTGGTAAAAAATTTAAATATAAAATTAAATAAATTTTTTCTCCTTTTTCTTCGATATTATGGATCTTTTGCCTTCTTTTAAGACTTAAAGAGTCCCAAAATACCGGTATTTTTATAAGTTTTTTGTAAGAAAACGGAGTTATAATTTTCAAAATTCTCCAGGAGTTGATAATGAAAAAAGTTATAAAAAGAGATGGAACATATCAAGATTATTTTCCATATAAGATAGAAGATGCTATTAAAAAGGCATTTGATGCAACAAATGTTGAATATGATCCTAATGTGTTTTTAGAAGTAATTAAAGCAGTTAAAAATATAAAAACTCCTGAAGTTGAAGAAATACAGGATTTGATAGAGAAGTCTTTGTATAAACATGGATATTTTGATGTTATGAAAAATTTTATGCTTTACAGGCATCTTCATAAACTTCAAAGAGAAAATTTGCTTGATAAAGAAGCTACATATATAAACTGTAATACTACCATTG
>JALTBU010000159.1 GCA_027008345.1 Nautiliaceae bacterium
AATATAACCTTCCATATCCTAACTACCTTTTACACGCCCAAAAAGGCGTATTTATCGGTTGGCTTATAAATGGTTATCCTGGAACAAAACAAGCGAGAGAATATTTTAACGATGTAATTGCACGATTCATAATCGCATATAAGCAAAATAAGCCTGAGAGACTGCCTTACAAGCCGAATATGGAACGAATGGCTCATATAGATACCAAACATACTTGGGAACTTAAAAACTTTCAGAATTTGCCTTCTTTATACTGGGCTAACAAAAAGAAAATCTGGTCGGCTGATAGTGTTGGAACGATAGACCAAGTCTTTTGGGCTATTAAACTTTATACAGAAGAGCTTATAAAAGAGTTTGGAGAGGGAACGCCTGTTCCCTATGAACTTATACAAGACTACGCTTTTAATAATTTTTTTGATAGAAAAGATAAAAGCACGTTAAGGGCAAAATGTAGAAACATTTGGAATTGGTATGATAATAGAGGCTGGACCATACCTAAAAGGAGGCAATGGGAAATGACAAGAAGCGAAAGAGCGAAAGAGAATGCTAAATTAAAAAAACAAAGAGCAAGAGCCATATTACTCGGATTTATTCAAAATAATTTACTTGCAAATGAATACAAAAAGTCTGATGGAACTTGGAATATTAAAGAGCTTTCAAAAGCAACGGGATTACATAGAAACACAATATCAAAACATCTAAAAGAATTAAAAGACGAGGGCTTAATCTAATAACAGAATACAATATCCTCTCTTTTAAAAGGACTCAGGCATAGCCTCCAAAACGAAACGAGTGATTGACGAAAAACGAGCTTGGACGTGTGCGATAGCACACGAGGGCGTAAGCCCGATTCCAAGCGAAGTTTTGAGGAGATAAACGAGTGAGTTTTGGTGGCTATGCCTGACCTGTCATAAGGTTACAACTCATAAAATCCAAGCGGTTGAACTATTAACAAAGTATCTTGTTATTAAAAAAGATAGATATATCCCAAAAAATAAAAATATCTCAATTTAGCATTAAGCAAGTATTTTTACTACTTTAATAGAAAAATCGTTTAAATATCCGATAAATTGGGCGGTTGAACGCTTTTTTTGTTTTTGAATAGTAACATATAAAAATTTCGCGCGCGCGTTTTTGAGATTGACGAAACTCTACTAACTAACAAAGTCATCTAATTATCGTATCTTACTTGACTATCCCCTCTTGACGGACGGGGCGGGGCTTGGTCGGAACTTAGTTTGTTTTTCTCTAATAAAAAATTTCTCTCTCTCTAAAAAAGCGTAGCTCCTCTACGCTCTCAATCGGTTAAGAATCTGCTACGCAGAATAGCATTTTGGCTACGCCAAAAGCTATACCCCCTTATAGTCGTTTGAAATGTGCATATTTGACATCGTGCATAAAACATTGTATGATTTGTGCATAGAAAGTTCAAAAAAAAGGCTTAACCCGTCCCCCAACGAGTTAAGCCAATACGAAAGGCTATCGTAATGAAATTATATCATACTTGGCTTTATTTCTTTCTATGGGACGCACAGGGCGATGAATTCCTTGAATATAACCTTCCATATCCTAACTACCTTTTACACGCCCAAAAAGGCGTATTTATCGGTTGG
>JALTBU010000160.1 GCA_027008345.1 Nautiliaceae bacterium
ACCCTTGCTTCTCCTGCATTATAAGCCATAATTGCAAGATACCATTTACCAAAAAAAGAATGGAGATAATTCAAATATTTAATAGCTGCTTTTGTAGATTTATAAACATCTCTTCTTTCATCAACATAATCATCAATTTTTAATCCGAATCTTTTTGCAGTTATAGGCATAAACTGCCAAAGACCAACAGCTTTTTTATCAGATTTTGCTTCAAGATTCATATAACTCTCAGCCATTGCAACTGTTACAAGTTCTTTTGGGAGATGAGAATTTTTAATTTCATTTTGTATTATAGGAATAATATGATATCCATTATCAATAATATTATATATATATGTTTTTTTATATTTCAAATAATACTTATATTCTTTTTTAAGTTTAGGATTATTGATAAAACTTTCTTCAATGTTTAAAGACTTTAATATATTCAAATTTTTATTCTCAAAAACATCAGCAAACAAAAAAGTAAATATAAGAAAAAAAGAAATTAGGTATTTCATATATTAAAAAGCCTTTTTGCATTATCAGTAGTTATTTTTTCAACTTCATCTTTTGGAATTTCCCAAAGTTCGGCAATTTTATCTCTTACATAAATTGTATACATAGGTTCATTTCGTTGTCCTCTAAACGGATGAGGGGTAAGATATGGTGCATCAGTTTCTATCAAAACTCTCTCTTTTGGGATTTTTGGAAAAACATTTACAAGTTTTCTTGCATTTTTAAAGGTTATAACTCCCCCTATTCCATAATAAAACCTATCACTAAAATCCAAAAGCTGTTCAGCCGCATTAAAACAATGGAAAACACCCCGTGCATTTGAATATTCTTTTATTATTTTATAAGTATCCTCTGTTGCATCTCGTACATGTATTATGATTGGTTTATTGTATCTAAGTGCGATTTCTATTTGTCTTTTAAAAAATTCTTTTTGCTTTTCTCTTTTTTCTTTTTCTTTCACCCAATAATAATCAAGTCCTATTTCACCAACAGCAACACATTTGGGATGATTTATGTATTCAAGCAAAAGTTCATCCTCATATTTTTCAATATCTACAGGATGAACTCCTACACCGAAATAAATATTATTATACTTCTCTGAAAGCTCCACAGCTTTTTTAAGATCTTTAGGATCGGCAGCAGGAATAATAAATTTTTTTACATTATGCTTTACTGCCCTTTCGATAACCTCATCAACATCATTTTTAAATTTTTCATTGTCAAGATGAGTATGAGTGTCAATAATCACTTTTAACCTTTTAAATTTTTTACGAATTGTAACATATTAAATATTTATCGAAAATTAAATATGCCTGTCACTCTTATATCATTTTCATCATTTATACTTTTTTGAAATTTCATAAAAAGGATAAAAATGAAAAAAATATTTATAATTACATCACTTATTACAAGTGCAGTATTTGCTATTAATTTAAACACCGCTTCAATACAAGAACTTGAAAAAATCAAAGGAATTGGTCCCAAAAAAGCCAAAGCAATAATTGAATACAGAAAAACTCACAAAATCAAAAACGCAGACGATTTAAAAAACATCAAAGGTTTCAACTCAAAAGTAATATCTAATGTTAAAAATAACGTA
>JALTBU010000161.1 GCA_027008345.1 Nautiliaceae bacterium
AAGAGAGTTTGAGGGAACTCTCTTTGAATACAATAACTTGGAGGTCATTGTGATGAGAGTATTATATCAAAAAGATTTATTTTCGTATAGACGTATAGAAGATATTAAAGAAAAATTTAGCGAGTTAAATGAATTAGAATTTCTTGTTAAAAAATATAACTCTTTCGTTGTCTTTGAACTTTATCAACACTTCGCAAAAAAATCAAAGCTCCAAGCTTTTGCTGATTGTGGAACCTATTTGGGATTTGACTTATATAAGCATATTTCAAAAGAAGAATATCAAAAGAGGTTGTCTCACGCGAATTTTTGTCGTGACAGATTTTGTGAGATGTGTAATTGGAGAAGGGCAAGAAAGTATGCTATTGAAAATTTTAAGCTTTTAAAGTTTGTTCAGTCCCAGGAGAGAGTTAGATATATATTTGCTACTTTTACAATAAAAAATCCAAGAGTTGAAGAGTTAAAATCTTATGTTAAGTTGTTTAATCAGGCTTGGAAGAGAATGACGCAGTCTAAAAGGTGGCGTAATTCTATTTTGGGATATATTAAAGCTATTGAGATACCTTTTCAAAAGACTGATAGAGATTATATTAACTTGCACGCTCATTGTCTTTTGATAGTTCCAAGTATTTATTTTGATTTTAAAAATTATAATTTATATATAAAGCAAAATGAGTTCCAAGAGATGTGGAAGAAAGCATTAAGGGTTGATTATAATCCAAGTGTAGATATTAGAATTATTAAGCCGAATAAAGAGAGGGGTGAAGATGATGAGATTGCAAGCGTAGTTGCTGAAACTACTAAATACCCTCTTAAAAGTATAGATTTGAATGGAATTGATTGGCAAAAATTTAAGATTCTTACAGAACAAGTTAAGAATATGAGATTTTTATCATTTGGGGGAATTGCAAAAGTTTACCGAAAAGAGATTTTTGGGACTGATGAATTTGATGATAGTGATTTGATTGGGGATTATGATGAGCTTGATTTGTCTATGTGGGAAAAGATTGGAAGACTTTGGTATTTTCTTGATGCTGGAAAGTATAAGTTACATAAATTTGAAAAAGCCGAAAATAAGGAATAACGTGGCACGCAACTTGGATAAGGTTTGGAATTGTGCGAGTAACTTTGGTGGCGATTGCGTGCCACTCTGCAAGCCTTGTGCTTGCAGTCATCAGGGCGATTGATTATTATTAATCTGCAAGTTTTAAGTCTTTTGTCCCAAGAGCTTTTTCTCTTATTTTTTCAATCATTTTAACTGCGTCAAATAGTCCCAATTTGTTTAGTAATTCTGCGTCTTCAAGTCCTGCTAAAACTAAATTTCTTGCGAGGCGAGATTTTGTTATACCGATTTTTTGAGCAATTTTTTCAATACGTTCCATTTCTTCTTGTGTTAGGCTTATTTTTATCTCTTTATCTCTTTTTATTCTTTTTTTCATATTTTTCCTCACTTTTTTTTGTTATAATACTCACTGAAATTATATCAAAAAGGAGTAACGATGGTTGAATTATATCTAAAAGGAAAAGTGGAAAATGTTGTTAAAGGTAAAGATTTTACGAATAAAGAGACAGGTGAAGTAAAGCCAGGAGCTTTGAAGT
>JALTBU010000162.1 GCA_027008345.1 Nautiliaceae bacterium
ATTGTATAATTGCAACAGATATTTCAAAAGATGGAACGCTTAGCGGTCTTAATATAAATTTTATACTTGAAATTCAAAATGCAAGCAAAAAACCGGTAATCGCAAGCGGCGGAGTGGCAAGTGAAGAAGATATAAAAAAAGTAAAAGAAAACGGAATATATGGAGTAATAATAGGAAAAGCCTTTTATGAAGGTAAAATTGATTTAGAAAAAATTTTAAAGGATTACTGATGGGTAAGATTTTAATTGTTGACGATTCATCAACTATGAGAAGAATCATAAAAAATGTTTTGAAAAAATTAGGATTTAAAGAGGAAGATTTTTTAGAAGCAGAAAATGGAAAAGTTGCATGGGAAATTTGGCAAAAAGAAAAAGATAATATTGATTTGATACTGCTTGACTGGAATATGCCTGAAATGAACGGATACGATTTTCTAAAAGCTGTAAGAGCTGATGAGGTTAAAAGAGGCATTCTTGGAAGTAAAGATGAAAAAGTCAAAATTAAAGGCAAAGATGGTAAAGTTAAAGAAATGAGTAAATTCATTTATGACATTAAAAAAGGAAAAGGCGTAAAAATTATTATGGTAACTACAGAGGGTGGTAAGGCAGAAGTTTTAAAAGCTGTTCAGGCTGGTGTAAACAGCTATATTGTAAAACCTTTTAATGAAGAAAAAATCAGAGAAAAACTTGAAGGGCTTAAAATTTTATGAAAAATATTTTTTTTGAAACATATGTTACCCCCTCGTCGCATAAAGATGAGATAAGTAATTTCTTAATTGAAAGATTTAATAACGGAATAGAAGAAACTGGAAATACACTTATTTTAAGAAGTGATAAACTATTAGATAATTTGATGGAAGAATTAAGAGTTTATGTAAAAGCACTTGAAGAAATTTTTGATGAAAAAATTGATTTAAAAATTGAAACAAAAGAGAAAGAAAATAAAGATTGGATTGAAAATTATAAAAAATCTATTAAGCCTGTTGAAATTGATGAATTTTATATACATCCAAGCTGGTATCCTCCAAAAGAAAATAAAATCAATATAATGATAGACCCGGCTCTTGCTTTTGGAAGTGGACATCATGAAACAACAAGAAGTTGTGTAAAAGCTCTTAAAAAATATGTAAAAAAAGATAATACCCTGCTTGATGTAGGATGCGGAAGTGGTATTTTAGGAATAGTGGCAAGCAAACTCGGAGCAAAAGTTGATGCATGTGATACTGATCCCCTTGCTGTTAAAAGTGCAAAAGAAAATTTTGAGCTTAACGGTGTGAAATATAAAAATATCTGGGAAGGAAGTGCAAATAAAACTAATAAAAAATATGATATTGTTGTCGCAAATATTATTGCTGATGTATTAATTTTCATAGCAAATGATATTAAACCAAAAGTTAATGATATTTTAATCCTTTCAGGTATAATTGACAAATATAAAAATAAAGTTCTAGAAAAATACAAAGATTTTGAGCTTATTGAAGAAATAAAAGAAAATGAGTGGGTAACTCTTATACTTAAAAGGATATAGATGGCAGATAATAACAAGAAAAATAATAATTTTTTTAATCAAAATCCTCTTTTACTTTTTATAATTTTTGCTATTTTGATAGTTTTGATTTTTAGAAGTATTGCTCCAAATGCCGTTAGTGAAGTCAATAATCTATCATCGCAAAATCATGTAATGGCATATACATATTCGGATATAAAAAGACTTGCTAAAGAAGGTAAACTTGCTTATGTTGCAATAGGTAGAAACACCGTTAAAGCAAAACTTAAAGATGGTGAGATTATTACTGTAAATAAAGTTCCAAATGATCCTACTCTTGTAGAAACGCTTGATAAATACCATGTACCTTATGGAGCAATTAATGATAATAATTGGCTGAGTGACCTTATATTTGGCTGGATTATTCCTATATTGATTTTTTTTGCTATTTGGATGTTTTTGGCAAGCCGTATGCAAAAAGGTATGGGAGGAGTGCTTGGATTTGGTAGTGCAAAGGGGCTTATAAAGTCTGAAAAACCAAATGTAAAATTTGATGATGTGGCTGGAAATGATGAAGCAAAAGAAGAAGTAAAAGAAATAGTGGATTTTTTAAAAAATCCTGATAGATATATTGAACTTGGTGCAAAAATTCCAAAAGGGGTTTTACTTGTAGGACCTCCGGGTACAGGTAAAACACTTCTTGCAAAAGCAGTTGCAGGTGAAGCTGATGTTCCATTTTTTGCAGTAAGCGGAAGTAGTTTTATAGAAATGTTTGTAGGTGTGGGTGCTGCCAGGGTTAGAGACCTTTTCAATCAAGCAAAAAAAGAGGCACCAAGTATTATTTTTATTGATGAGATTGATGCAATAGGTAAAACAAGAGCTGCAGCTGGTCCAATGGGTGGAAATGATGAAAGAGAACAAACTCTTAATCAGCTTTTGGCTGAAATGGACGGGTTTGATTCAAATGAGCCTGTAATTGTTCTCGCGGCTACAAATAGACCCGAAGTTCTTGACCCCGCTTTGCTTAGACCTGGAAGATTTGATAGACAAGTGCTTGTTGATAAGCCTGATTTTAAAGGTAGGGTGCAAATTTTAAAAGTTCATGTTAAAAAAATAAAAGCCGGAAAAGATGTAAATCTTGAAGAAATTGCAAGAATCACTGCAGGGCTTGCAGGTGCAGATCTTGCAAATATAGTAAATGAAGCAGCTTTGCTTGCCGGTAGAAAAGGTAAAAAAGAAGTTAATCAAGACGATTTTCTTGAAGCTGTTGAGAGACAGATTGCAGGATTGGAGAAAAAATCAAGAAGACTTAATGAAAAAGATAAAAAAATTGTCGCTTATCATGAAAGCGGACATGCTGTTATTGGAGAAACTACTGAGGGTGCGAGAAAAGTTAAAAAAGTTTCTATTGTGCCAAGAGGTCTTGCAGCGCTTGGATATACTCTAAATCTTCCCGAAGAAGATAAATATCTTATGCAAAAGCACGAACTTGTGGCAGAAATTGATACGCTTCTTGGAGGAAGGGCTGCTGAGGATGTATTTATCGGTGAAATTTCAACCGGTGCAAGCAACGATCTTGAAAGAGCAACAGACATTGCAAAAGCAATGGTCAAAATATATGGAATGACAGACGTAGCAGGTCTTATGGTGCTTGAAAAACAGGCAAATAAATTTTTAGGCGGATTTGCAGAAGCAAAAGATTATTCTGAAAAGCTTCAACAAGAGGTTGATGATTTCGTTAAAAAATTTTTAGAAGAAAGATATAAAATAGTAAAAGAAAAACTTCAAAAATATAGACCTGTAATAGAACAAATGGTAAAAGAGCTTTACGATAAAGAAGTTATTGAAGGTGAAAGAGTAAGAGAGCTTATTAAAGCTTTTGATGAAGGTAGACTTGAAGAAGTAATACAAGAATATAATCAACAAAATGCTAAAAGAATAGAAGAACAAAATAAAAAAGAGGAAAATGATGAAAACGGAAATAATTCTTAAAGAAGGTTATCCTTATATACTTGTTAGTTTCGCCGCTTTTTTAATTTCTCTTTTGTTTTCTTTTCCTTTAATTATACAGTTAGGATTACTTGGAGTTTTTTTGTTTTTTATATATTTTTTTAGAAATCCTGAAAGAATTCCGGAAGAGAAAGGAGATGGTGTTATCATTTCTCCAAGTGATGGAACTATAATTTCAATAACAGATTCTATTTCACCCATAACTAAACAAGAATCAATCAAAATATCAATTAGATTATCAATCTTTGATGTACATGTTCAACGCTCTCCCATAGAAGGTGAAATGAGTGCAAGGGAATATATTCATGGAGAATTTTTATATTTAAGCGATGAAAAAGCAAGTGAGCTTAATGAGCAAAATAGAGTTTTGTTTGAAAATGAAAAGGCCAAAATTGTTGTGAATCAGATAGCAGGTTTTATTACAAGAAGAATTATAATGTTTAGGGATTTAGGCCCTGTAAAACTTACTGAAAGATACGGAATGATAATGTTTGGAAGTCAAGTTGATGTATATCTTCCTAAAAACACTGTTATAAAAGTGACTGAGTTTCAAAAAGTGAAAGCAGGCGAGAGTTTAATAGGATATATAAATGAAAATTAATTTAGCATATCTGTTACCTAATTTTTTTACTGCACTCAGTGCTTTTTTTGGAGTGATGAGTATTATTGCTTCATCTCAGGGAAAGTTTGAAAAAGCATTTATTTATATTGTATTGTCTTTAATTGCCGATGGGCTTGATGGAAGAGTTGCAAGACTTACAAATACTACTTCAAAATTTGGTGTAGAATTCGATTCACTTGCCGATTTGGTTGCTTTTGGCGTGGCTCCGTCTATGATGTTGTTTTTTGCTATTGGTCAAGATTATGGAAAATTTGGTGCGCTTGTAAGCGGACTTTTTGTAGTTTTTGGAGCTATTAGACTTGCAAGATTTAATGTAACAACGGGGGAACTTGACCCAAGATATTTTATAGGACTTCCAATTCCGACAGCAGCAGTTGTACTTGGAAGCTGGATTATGCTCGATATTAAATATAATGGAGGGCTAAATCTTTTAATTTTACTTGGAGCATTGTTTTTGGCATTTTTAATGGTAAGCAATTTCAGATATCCAAGCTTTAAAAAAATTAATTTTAATAAAAATGTAGCAATTAAAGTATTAGTACTGATTATTGTTCTTGCTTCATTTGTTTATTTATATCCTGTGGAAGCTATTGCATTGCTTCTTACAGTTTATACATTTTACGGAGTAATAAGAGGAATTAAAGGAATGGTGAAAGCTCAAAAAATTACTAAATAATAATTTTTTTCTTTTGACAAATATTTTACATTTTAGTATAATTTTAAAAATTATAATCTATAAAGGATTAATATGGAAATGGTTAAAATTTTTGATACAACACTTAGAGATGGAGAACAGTCTCCTGGTGCTTCTATGACAATAGAAGAAAAAATAAAAGTGGCAAAACAGCTTGAAAAACTAAAAGTAGATATTATTGAAGCAGGATTTGCAGCAGCGAGTCCAGGAGATTTTGAAGCTATTAATATGATTGCAAAAGAAATTAAAGATTCAACAATCTGTTCGCTTGCAAGAGCACTTGAAAGAGATATTGAAGCAGCAGCAAAAGCAATAGCTCCAGCTCCTCTTAAAAGAATACATACTTTTATAGCAACAAGTCCTATTCATATGAAATATAAGCTTAAAATGAGTCCTGATGAAGTGATTAAAAGAGCAGTTGATGCTGTTAAATATGCAAGAACTTTCATTGATGATGTTGAATTTAGCTGTGAAGATGCCGGAAGAAGTGAAATGCCGTTTTTAAAAGAGATAATTTCAGCAGTAATTGAAGCTGGGGCAAAAACTATAAATATCCCAGATACGGTAGGTTATAGATTCCCTACGGAAATGGGTGCGATGATTAAAGAACTTGTTGATTATTTTCCAAAAGATATAACTTTTTCAGTGCATTGTCATAACGACCTTGGTCTTGCCACTGCAAATTCGCTTTATTCAATATTAAACGGGGCAAGACAGGTTGAATGTACAATAAACGGTCTTGGTGAAAGAGCCGGAAATGCCGCTTTGGAAGAAATTGTAATGGCTATTAAAGTAAGACGTGATTTGTTTGAGGGGATTGATACAAGAATCAATACAAAAGAGATTTATCCCACAAGTAGGTTAGTTGCGTCAGTTACAGGAATAGAGCCTCAGCCAAATAAAGCGATTGTAGGAAGAAACGCATTTGCTCATGAAAGCGGTATTCATCAAGATGGTGTTCTTAAACACAAAGAAACATATGAAATTATGAGAGCTGAGGATATTGGACTTGATGTAAAAGATACAATTGTTCTTGGTAAACACAGCGGAAGACACGCATTTAAGAAAAAACTTGAATCACTTGGATTTAATGATATAAACGAAGATGAACTTAATGAACTATTTATAAAATTTAAAAAATTAGCTGATAAGAAAAAAGAGATTTATGATGAGGATATTTTGGCAATTATGAATGAAGCCACAGATAAAACACCAAAAGTATATGAACTTGTTTCATTACAGCTTAGTGATTGTTCTGATGGTGTTCCAAGTGCCGCTGCTAAAATTAAATTTGAAGATAAAATTTATATTGATGCAGCAATAGGTGAGGGGACAATTGATGCAATATTTAAAGTGATTGACAGAATAAGCGGAATAAATGGAAAACTTATGGATTATAAAGTAGAAGCTGTAAGTGAAGGAAAAGACGCTTTGGCAAAAGTTATGGTAAAAGTGGTATTTGATGAAAATAAACCGGCTGTTATGGGGCATGGTTTAAGTATAGATACAATGCTTGCAAGTGCAAAAGCATATATCAATGCACTTAATAATTATTTGCATATGAAAGATTTATTAAGTAAAAAAATAAGTTATAAGGATTCAATTTAATGTTAAAAGTAGCCATTCTTGGTAAGCCGAATGTAGGCAAAAGCAGTTTTTTTAATAGAATTTTAAGAAAAAGAGATGCAATCATCTCCGAAAAAGCAGGTACTACCAGAGATATAAAAAAAAGAGAAGTTTCTCTTGATGACGAACTCGAAGATATTTTGATTTTAGATACAGGAGGACTTGAAGAGAGAGATGAGCTTTTTAATAAAGTAAAACAAAAGGCTCTTGATGCAGCAAAAGAAGCTGATTTAATTATTTATATGGTAGATGCAAAAACAATTCCTGATGAAGAAGAGAAAAAATATGTAAGAAATCTTCAAAAACTGAAAAAACCTATTATTTTGGTAGTAAATAAAGTTGATAATGATAAAATGATGGAAAAAGTTTATGATTTTTATGAACTTGGAGTGGAAGAAGTTTATCCCATATCAATTGCCCATAACAGAGGAGTAGGAAAATTAATAGAGAGAATAAAAGATTTTGTTCCAAAAAAACAAAAAGTTATCGAAGCTACATCGATAGAAGAAGATATTCCTTTAGAAGAGCTTTTTTGCGAAGAAGAAAATGAAAATCTTGAAGAGCTTAAAGAGATAAAAGTAGCAATTGTAGGAAGGGTCAATGTAGGTAAAAGTTCTTTGCTTAACGCAATTGTAGGAGAAGAGAGGGCAATAGTCAGCGATGTTGATGGAACGACGATTGATCCTATTGATGAGAGTATATATTTTAATGGGTATCATATTACATTTGTCGATACAGCGGGAATTAGAAGAAGAAGTAAAATTAAAGACATTGAAAAATATGCTCTATTAAGAACCGAGAGAGTACTTGAAGAAGCGGATGTTGCTATACTTGTTCTTGATAGTAAAGAAGGGATTGTAGAACTTGATGAAAAAATAGGCGGACTTATTCAAAAACACAAAAATGCGTGTATTATTGTTGCCAACAAATGGGATGAAGCAAAGGATGATTTTAAAAAATTTGAAGAAGAGGTAAGATATAGATTTAAATATCTATATTATGCTCCGTTTATGGCTATAAGTGCAAAAACAAAAAGAAATATTGAAAAATTAAAAGAAAAAATTATTTATGTATATGGAAATTACACTAAAAGAATACCAACTGCTAAACTTAACGAATGGATAAAAGAAGCAACAATCAGACATCATCTTCCAACCGATATAAGAGGAAGAGAGATTAAAATATATTATGCAACTCAATTTGGAATAAAACCACCTACAATTGCGTTAATAATGAATAAACCAAAGCTTCATTTCTCTTATGAGAGATATTTGATAAACTTTTTAAGACAAAAAGAAGATTTTACAGGTACACCAATAGTGCTTATACCAAGAGAGAAAGGGAAAAAAGATGAAGAAAATTAGTTTTGTTTTAGCAGGTTTAGTTTTAGGATTTAGTACGGCAAGTGCTGATTTTTTAAGTATCAGTGCAGGAGTTGGGATAGAACAGCAAAAAATTGACGGGTATGTAAAAACCGGTAATACTAAAAATTATTTTAATAATCCATCAGCGGAAAGAGATGGAAATATAAATACAGGTAATTTGGGACTTAATGATAAAAACAATCCGTTTTTTTGGGCGAAAATTATTCATCCAATTCCTTTTATCCCAAATGTAAAATTTCAATATACAAAGTATCATTCAACAGGTCACAGCAATTACATAGCTGGAAATGTAAAAATATTTGATGATGTTAATATTCCGACAGCTTTAACTAATGCAGATACAAAAATGGATATAAATTCATATGATATAACTTTATTTTATGAATTTAATCCTGTGTTTGCAGATATAGAATTAGGAGCAGGTGCTGATATTTGGGATGGTACAACAAAAATTTACGATAATACTTCTGATAAAGAGATAGTAAATCAAAACTTTACAGTAGTATTACCTTATGTTTACGGGCATGTTGAAACAATGAAATTTTTCGGATTCAGTGCATTGGCAGACATCAAATGGGCAAAAGCTGGAGATAATCATCATTATGATTATTTAGGAGCCGTTAAATATACAATTGATGTCCCAGGTCCAGTCAATCCTTTTATAAAAGTAGGATATAGATATAAAGAAGCATACGGTGTTGATGGGGATAATACTACAAAACTTCAATATAAAGGCGCATTTGCCGAAATAGGAGCAAGGTTTTGAGAGTTGTAAGCGGTATGAGGCCGACAGGCAAACTTCATTTAGGACATTTCATAGGTGTTATAAAAAACTGGCTTGATTTACAAAATAAATATGAATGTTTTTTCTTTGTTGCGGATTGGCATGCTTTAACTACTAAATTTGACGAGCATATAGATTTGAAGAAATTTTCAATAGAACTTTTAAAAGAGTGGATAGCATGTGGTATTGACCCTGAAAAATCAAATCTTTATATACAAAGTGATATTAAAGAACATGCCGAGCTTTATTTGGTACTTAATATGATTACACCTGTGAGCTGGCTTGAAAGAAATCCCACATATAAAGATGCAATGCTCCAAGATGAATATAAGAAAAAAAACAATGCTGGATTTTTGACTTATCCTGTTTTGCAGACTGCTGATATTATTCTTTATGATGCAGATTTGGTTCCAATTGGGGAAGATCAAAAACCGCATCTTGAACTTGCAAGAGAAATTGTAAGACATTTTCATTATCTTTACAAAACAGAAGTCTTTAAAGAACCAAAAGAGCTTTTGACTGAAATACCAAGACTTCCGGGACTTGATGGCAGAAAAATGAGTAAAAGTTATAATAATGCTATTTATCTTGATGAGAGCGATAAGGATATATGGGAAAAAGTAAGAAAGGCTAAAACTGATCCGGCAAGAATTAAAAAAACAGATCCAGGTCATCCGGAAGTTTGTATTGTATTTGATTATCACAAAGCATTTTCATCTCCTGATGAGGTAAAAGAGATAGAAGAGGCATGTAAGGCGGGAAGTATAGGCTGTGTGGAATGTAAAAAAAGATGCGCCGCTAATATTAAAAAAATAGTTGATCCTATAAGAGAAAAAAAAGAAGCATTAACAGATGATTATATTTTGGATATAATAAATGAAGGAAATAAAAGAGCTAAACAAATTGCTTCATCAAAAATGAATGAAGTTAATAAAATTATTT
This sequence comes from Nautiliaceae bacterium, assembly GCA_027008345.1. GTDB lineage: Bacteria > Campylobacterota > Campylobacteria > Campylobacterales > Nautiliaceae > JALTBU01. The sequence continues at coordinate 9,549 of JALTBU010000162.1, forward strand.
TTTAAAGGAGTTTTATGAAAACTACGAAATTTTGGTGTGCAGAGAGAGTTCAAAGACTGATGATGAGTATATTTACACTTATTATTTTAATTCTTTTAGCCAAAGGGGCGACATTACCGGCATTGATTTTACTTGCTTTTATGTCAATTATGCTTTTTATTTATTTTGCATTTGATTTTTGTCCAAGTACTTGGATGTTGACAAAGCTTCTTGGAAGCTGTTATTGTGAGTGTGAGGGAGAGAGAAATGAAAATCAGCTATAAAGAAAGTGGAGTTGATATTGATGCGGGAAATTCTCTTGTTGAGAAAATAAAACCGGTTGTAAAAGAGACTTTTAATGAAAATGTAGTTGGAGGGATAGGAAGTTTTGCAGGAGCTTTCAGGCTTCCAAAAGGATATAAAAATCCTGTTTTACTTTCTGCAACAGATGGAGTTGGAACAAAACTGAAACTTGCAATTGATGCTAAAAAATATGATACAGTAGGTATTGATCTTGTTGCAATGTGTGTTAATGATTTGATTTGTAACTTTGGTGAGCCTATGTTTTTTCTTGATTATTACGCAACGGGAAAACTTGATGTTAATGCTGCAAGTGAAGTTATAAAAGGTATTGCAAAAGGATGCAAAGAGGCTGAATGTGCTTTAATCGGTGGAGAAACTGCTGAAATGCCTGGAATGTACAGTAAAGATGATTTTGATTTAGCCGGATTTGCAGTAGGAATTGCCGAAGAAGATGAACTTAATCCAAAAGTAAAAGAAGGTGATATATTAATAGCTCTCCCAAGCAGTGGAATTCATTCAAATGGTTATTCTCTTGTTAGGAAACTTTTCTTTGAAAAACTTAAAATGAAATTCGATGATGAAATTGAAGGTAAAAAATTAATTGATATTTTACTTACACCTACCAGAATTTATGTAAGAGATTTTAAAAAATTAAAACCGTTTATTAATGCTTTGGCACATATTACAGGAGGTGGAATTGTAGAAAATTTACCAAGAGTATTGCCTGAAAATCTTGAAGCAATTGTTTATAAAAATAAAATAAGAGTATTACCTATTTTTGAATTTATGGGTAAATATATTGATGAAGATGAAATGTTTAGAACATTTAATATGGGTGTAGGTATGATCTTAGCAGTAAGTGAAGAAAATGTGCAAAATATTTTAAATAATAGTGACGGTTATGTAATTGGCGAAATAAAAAAAGGTAAAAAAGGAGTTAAATTACAATGAACCCCTCCCGTTTCATCTCTGATTTAGTTGTAAAAATAGCAACAACACCTTTTCCAAAACCAATTCAGTGTTTTATTAACAAATTATATGTGAAAATTTATGATATTGATATGAGCGAGTTTGAACCTGAAAATCCTTGCGAATATAAAACTTTAAATGAGCTTTTTATAAGACATAAAAAGTATATAGAATTTTATGAAGATGAAGATATTGTAGTAAGTCCTAGTGATTCAAAAGTTATAGCCGAAGGTGAAATTGAAAATGATATTGTATATCAGATAAAGGGTAAAAGCTACTCCATAAAAGAGCTTATTCCTTATGAAACAAAACTTAATGGAGGATATTTTATTAATCTTTATCTCTCTCCAAAAGATTATCACAGATTTCATGTTCCAATTGATATGGAAATAATAAAAGCAACTTATATTCCAGGGAATCTAAGACCTGTTAAACCAAGTGTTTTAGAAAAAGAATTAGTTTTTCCTAAAAATAAAAGAATTGTTTTAAGATGCAAGGATTCAAAAAACAGATATTTTTATTTTGTGGCGGTAGGTGCCATGATTGTAGGTAAAATTATTATGAATTTTGATGAAAGATTACAAAAAGATTATAATGAAATTATAACCTTTGAATATAAAACCCCTGTTAAACTTAAAAAAGGCGATGAACTTGGAAGATTTGAATTTGGATCATCAATTTTACTGTTCTTTGGACCTGAACATTTTAAATATTTAAATCAAAAAGATGATGTGGAAGTCGGAGATATTCTTGGAGAAATATATTAAAAGTGAAAAAATAAAAATGATGAATAAAAAAATTAAAATTTTTTTAATTGTTTTTTTGTCTTTTTCTCCTCTTTTTGGGGTAGATAATCAAAAGCTTATTGACTGTTACAAAATTTTTGATCAAAAAAAAGCGGAGCTTGAAGCAAAAGCGGAAGCTATTTTGGAACAACAAGAGGCACTTGAAAGTTTAAAAAATACTTATATGGCTTTAATGAAAAAGAAAGAAAAAGAACTTAAATTAAAAGAGCAGGAATTAAATGCTACACTTGCCAAAATAAAAGAAGAACAAAAGAAAATTCAAGAATTAGTTAAAAAAAATGAAGAAATTTTAAAAGCTATAAAAGAGGCAAAACTGGATAAAGTAACGCAAAGTTATGCAAAAATGAGACCGAAAAATGCTGCACAGATTTTAGAAAATATGAAACCAAAAGATGCTGTTGAAATATTACAAAAACTTTCTCCCCGAATTCTTTCAAAGATTCTTGCTAAAATGGATCCAAATAAAGCCGCAATGTATACACAGATGTTACAAAAGGATATAAATGAAAGCACAGATACTTTTAACACCGGCGGGAGCTAAACATTTAATAGCAAAAGCACTTTATAAAAAACTTGATTTAAAAAAAAGAATTTATATTGCATACGGCTCCACTAATGTTTATCTTCTATATCATTTAGGTATTAATTTTCCAAATTATATAGCTGGATGTAATTATGAATTTAAATTAAATGTAAATAATAACAGACCAAAGCCTGTTGTTTTAGAGAATGGAAAATTAATTAATATTAAAGATTTTGAAATAAGTGCTGAGAATATTTTTATAAAAGGTGCAAATGCTCTTTGGTATGAAAATAAAATTAAACAAGCAGCAGTATTAGCAGCAGATAAAAATGGCGGAACATTTGGTAACTTTTATATTAAAGCAGCTTGTAGAGGGAGCAAAGTTATAATTCCTGTGAGTCATGAAAAATTAATCCCTTATTATTATCCGGCTACTCAAAATGTTGATTTTTCCACAGGAAATAAAGTGGCACTTTTAAGATTTTTTTATGGAGAAATTTATACAGAGATTGAAGCATTTTACGATTTGTTTAATTTAAAAGCGAATATAATAGCATCAGGTGGTATTTTAAATACTCAAGGTGCCATTATTTTCGAAGTTGAAGGTAAAGCTTGTGAACAAGCTGTTGAATTTGCTAAAAAGTACAATTCAGAAGTTCTTGAAAAACTATCATATTGAATAAAATTGTACTTTTTAATAATTATATTTCATATTTGATATAATTTCAAAAAAAGGCTTAATATGCTTATCAAAGAAGCACAGGTTCCATTTGTTTCAAGAAAAATAGCTTATGACTTGCTTAACAGCGGTTATGTGACTTTTCCAAAAGGCATCGATAATGCTATTAAAGAAATAGAAGATATTATAATGGATGATGTGCTTTGGGAAAGAGAAATCGAAGATAAAGCAAGAGAAATTTTATCTAAACAAGAAGAAGAAAACGAATTTTTATTTTATGATGTAGACAGAAGAGAAGTTTTTAAACTTATAAAAAAAACAATAGCTGAGGAAGAAGGCTTTAATATAAAAAGAGATGAAAGAATTGATGATTTAGCACATTTTCTTGTAAAAGAATTATGGGATAAAGAATTTATTGATTATGATGTAAGAGATGGAAAAATTAAAAATATCATTTTCAATTCAATAATGGAATTTTTAAATAGAGAAAGAGAAGCAAGAGATGAAGTTTTTAGAAAAATCGAAAATTATAAAAGACCTTTAATTCCAGGAAGTGAAGAATATGATTTAGTTTTTCAAAGACTTTATGAACAAGAACTAAAAAAAAGAGGTTTGATATGAAAGTAAGTATTCTTCTTGAAAACGGTATGTTTTTTGAAGCAAGAGGATTTGGCGCAAGCAAAACTGAAGTTGGCGAAATAGTATTTAATACTTCTATGACAGGTTATCAAGAAATAATTACAGATCCAAGTTATGCCGGGCAGTTTGTTGTGTTTACTATGCCTGAGATTGGAAATGTAGGTGTAAATAAAGATGATATGGAAAGTAAAAAGGCATGGCTAAAAGGTGTTATTGTAAGAGAATATGTGGAAAATTTCTCCAATTTTAGAGGTAAAAAATCTTTAGGAGAATTTTTAAAAGAACAAAATATTTTAGGAATATGTGATATTGACACAAGATATCTTACGAAAGTGTTAAGAAAAGAAGGGGCTATGATGATGGTAGCCTCAAGTGAAATACATAAAAAAGAAAAACTTGAAGAAATTCTGAAAAATTCTCCAAGAATTGAAGAGGTTGATTATATAAAAGAAGTCACTACAAAAGAAGCTTATATTCATCCTCACGGAGCATGGGATGATATTAATTTTAAATATAAAGAAAAAAATACCAATAAAAAAATAGCTGTTTATGATTTTGGTGTAAAAAGAAATATTTTAAATGAACTAACAGAAGCTGGAATGGAGTGTTTGGTACTTCCAGCTTCCACACCTGTTGAAAATGTAGTTGAAATGTATAAAAACGGTGAAATAGGAGGAGTTTTTTTAAGCAACGGTCCTGGTGATCCACTTATTTTAAAAGAAGTTCATAAAAAAATTGAAAAACTTTTAAAAGAAAAAATCCCAATGTTCGGTATTTGTCTTGGACATCAGCTTTTAAGTATAGCACATGGATATCCTACTTTTAAACTTAGATTTGGACATCATGGTGGTAATCATCCTGTAAAAAATTATATAGGCAGACATCCTATTGTAGAAATAACAGCTCAAAACCATAATTATAATGTACCAGAAAATATTGAAGAAATAGCAGAAGTTACTCATAAGAATTTATTTGATGGTACAATTGAGGGAGTAAAATATAAAAGTGAGCCTGTTTTTTCAGTTCAGCATCATCCAGAAGCAAGTCCTGGACCGCATGATAGCAAATATATTTTTAAAGAGTTTTATGAAATTGTAAAATGAATTTAAAAACTTTACATAAAATAGCTATTTTTATTTTTGGTCTTTTTCTTATTTTTTCTTCTATTGTTATTTTAGTTGGAGAGTATTTTGAAAATACTCTCTTAGCAATTGTAATTTTTATTATAGGTATTTATATAGTATATTTTATGGCTTTAAAGACATTTATTGATGAATAATTCCTTTGCTTATCATATAAAGTAAAATTATTCCCACAATAATTCTATAAATTCCAAATGGATTTAATGTATATTTTTTCACAAATTTTAAAAACCATTTAACAGCAATATAACAGCTTATGAAACTTATGATAAATCCTATACCAAGTATAGTTAAATTCTGATCTTTGAATGAGGATATATTTTTTGCAAATTCATATCCACTTGCAGCAAACATTGTAGGTATTGCAAGTAAAAAACTAAAATCAGCAGCTGTTTTTCTGCTAAGTCCGCCTAGCATTCCTCCTACAATTGTTGAACCACTCCTGCTAGTGCCTGGAATTAATGCAAATACTTGAAAAAAGCCTATTAAAAGAGCTTGTCTGTAAGTGACTTTTTCTACTTCATTTACTTTAACTTTTTCTTCAGAATATAATTTTTCAACTATAAAAAATACAATTCCTCCGATTATAAACATCCATGCAACAGTATAAAGATTGAATAGCTCTTTAATCTGATGTCTAAGCAAAAAGCCTATAATTGCAAGAGGGAAAAAAGCTAAAATTACTTTTTTCCATAATTCAATTTCTTTTAAATTGATCTTATCAAGATATATTGCTACGATAGCAAGAGTCGCACCAAGCTGGATTATCACTTCAAATGCGACATTTGAAATTGTCTGCTTTAATCCTAAAAGAGTTGAAACAATTATTAGATGTGCAGTAGAGCTAATCGGTAAAAATTCTGTTATACCTTCGGTTATACCTAAAAGAATACTATCAATTATGGTCATTTAATACCCTCCATTAATTTGTTAAATACTTTAAGAGTCATTTTTACATCTTCTAATGCATCATGATATTTTGCAGACTGTTTACCAAGAAAAAATGCAACTGCTTCTTCAAGTTTAGGTTGTTTTTTCTTATCAAGCACAACTATATCCCATGAATAAAACATAGTATCAAATATAGGTACTTTTACTATATGGGGGAAATGTTTAACTCTTTCAAGTTCCCTTTTTAAAACACCGAAATCGTAAAAAACATTATGTCCTACAATCATGTCTACATTATCGAATAAAGAAAGAATATATTCTTTCTTTTCTTCAAAAGTTGGTTTATCTTGAACATCTTTTTGTGAAATTTTATGAACGGCATATGCCTCTTCACTGATTTTTGCCTTTGGATTTAAAAATTCATAAATTTCATCAGTTTCAAAAGTGTCCATATCTTGAATTACAAAAGCATAAGAGATTATATATCCATAAATATCAGTAGTTTCTGTATCAAACACCCCTACTTTTTTAATCTTTGCTTCTTTTGGAGTGTTTTTTAATGTATTTAGATAAAAGTTTAAAAATTCTTTACTTGAAAAGATTTTTTGTCTTTTAAGAGGTTTTTCCCGTTGCATAATTCCATCTTTTTCAAGGATGCATGAAATTAAATAATCTTCATAATTCCTAAAAACAGTATCTTCTTTTACATCTTCTTTTAAGCATTTTTGTATATATGAGGTATCTTTTTTTATTTCGTCAAATGCATATTTCTTTGTTTTTTTATTAAAAACGGTAGCTTTTCTTAATGCCTCTATTTTTTGAGGTAAATTCAATTTTTGCCTTTTTTGCTGAAATTATACAATTTAATTTTTTATTTTCAATTTTAAATTTACTTTTTAAGGTATAATTACATATAAAAAAGGTTATCTATGCCAAAAAGAGAAGATATTCATACTATTTTGCTTATAGGTTCCGGGCCTATTGTTATAGGACAGGCCTGCGAATTTGACTACTCTGGTGTTCAAGCAGCAAAAACTCTTAAATCTCTTGGGTACAGAGTTGTTCTTGTTAATTCAAATCCAGCAACTATTATGACTGATCCTGAGTTTGCGGATGCCACTTATATTGAGCCTATTACTCCTGAAATTATTTCAGAAATCATTAAAAAAGAAAAAGTTGATGCAATATTACCTACAATGGGAGGTCAGACTGCACTTAATGTTGCAATGGAAATGTATGAAAAAGGTATGCTTGAAGGTATAGAATTTTTAGGGGCTAATCCTGAGGCAATTAAAAAAGGAGAAGACAGGGATGCATTTAAAGAAGCAATGCAAAAAATAGGTATGGATTTGCCTAAAAGTAAAGCTGTTACAACTTTGGATGAAGCAATTGAATTTGTACAGGAGACAGGATTCCCAGTAATAGTAAGGGCTTCTTTTACACTTGGAGGACTTGGAAGTGGTGTTGCTTATAATATGGATGAATTTAAAGAACTTGCAAAAACAGGTCTTGAAGCATCACCAATTCATGAAATAGAAATAATGGAAAGTATGCTTGGCTGGAAAGAATATGAAATGGAAGTTATCAGAGATAAAGAAGATAACTGTATTATAGTATGTTCAATTGAAAATTTTGATCCTATGGGAGTTCATACCGGAGATAGTATAACAGTTGCACCAGCACTTACTTTAACTGATAAAGAATATCAAAGAATGAGAGATGCTTCGTTTAAAATTCTTAGGGAAATTGGCGTAGATACCGGAGGAAGTAATGTTCAATTCGCAATACATCCGGATACTGGAAGAATGATTGTTATTGAAATGAATCCAAGGGTTTCAAGAAGTTCTGCACTTGCAAGTAAAGCCACAGGATATCCTATCGCCAAAGTAGCGACTTTACTTGCAGTTGGATATACGCTTGATGAAATTACAAATGATATTACTGGAACTGCTGCAAGTTTTGAACCAGTAATTGATTATATTGTTACAAAAATTCCTCGTTTTACATTTGAAAAATTTCCACAAGCTGATTCAACTTTGACTACATCAATGAAGAGTGTTGGTGAAGTTATGTCTATTGGTAGAACATTTAAAGAATCACTTCAAAAAGCATTATGTTCTCTTGAAACAGGCTTAAAAGGACTTGATGAAAGAAAATGTGATTTAGAAACTCTTAAAAAGAAAATTAGAATTCCAAATGATGAAAGAATTTTATATGTAGCTCAAGGTTTTAGAGAAGGGCTTAATATAGAAGATATTTATGAACTATCAAGAATTGATAAATGGTTTTTAAATCAAATCAAGGAAATAGTGGATTTTGAAAAAGAAATTGATAAAGATATTTTAAATAATGAAGAAAAATTAAGACGTGCTAAAACATATGGATTTAGCGATGCAAAATTAGCAGAATTTATAGGAGTTAATGAAGAAGAAATTTATAAAGCAAGAAAAAAATTAGGTGTTGAGATTGATTATAATGAAGTTGATACTTGTGCAGCTGAATTTGATACTACTACAAGTTATCTTTATTCAAGTACTAATATTACAAAAAACGTACCGCTTAGAAAACCGGATTTTAATGATAAAAAAGCACTTATTTTAGGTGGAGGGCCAAACAGAATAGGACAAGGAATAGAATTTGATTATTGCTGTGTTCATGCGGCATTTGCACTTGAAGATTTGGGTGTTAAAACAATAATGTATAACTGTAATCCGGAAACTGTTTCTACGGATTATGATACAAGTGATGTTTTATATTTTGAACCTATTGATTTTGAAAGAGTGAGAAATGTTGTAGAGCTTGAAAATCCAGATGGTGTAATTGTCCAATTTGGAGGTCAAACTCCTCTTAAACTTGCAAAGCCTCTTACAAAAATAGGAGCAAAAATTATAGGAACATCTGCTGAGGTAATTGATGAGGCAGAAGATAGGGAAAAATTTGCGAAATTCATAAGTGAACTTGGACTTAATCAGCCTGAAAACGGAACAGCATTTACAAAAGAAGAAGCTTTTAAAATTGCTAAAAAAATAGGATATCCGGTATTAGTGAGACCAAGTTATGTGCTTGGTGGAAGAGCTATGAGAATTGTTTATAATGAAAATGAACTAAAACAATATATGGATGAAGCTGTAAGTGTAAGTCATGAATCTCCTGTATTAATAGATAAATTCCTTGATAGAGCAATTGAACTTGATGTTGATGCTATAAGTGACACGAAAGAAGTTTATATTGGTGGAATTATGCAACATATTGAAGAGGCTGGAATTCACAGTGGAGATAGTGCTTGTTCACTTCCGGCTGTAAGTATAAGTGATGAAAAAATAAAAGAAATAGAAAATGTTACAAAAGAAATTGCGCTTAAACTTGGGGTAAAAGGCCTTTTAAATATTCAATATGCACTTCATAAAAACAAGCTTTATTTAATAGAAGTAAATCCAAGAGCGAGCAGAACTGTGCCGTTTGTAAGTAAAGCTACAGGTCTTCCAATGGCAAAAGTTGCAACAAGGGTTATGTGGAATTTAGCGCATAATCCAAATATAAATAATGGAAAAGTATTAAAAGAAGCATTAGATTTTTATGATAAATATCATATTGTTGAGTTTGATGGAAATGTATATAAACCAAAATTAAGAGAGCATATAGCTGTAAAAGAAGCAGTCTTTCCATTTAATAAACTTCCAGGGGCTGATTTAATACTTGGCCCTGAAATGAAATCAACAGGTGAAGTTATGGGAATAAGTTCAAGTTTTGGTGAAAGTTTTGCAAAAGCACAAGAATCTTGTAAAAATATTTTACCAACGAATGGAAAAGTATTTATTTCATTAACAGATTTAGATAAAGAATTTGCGCCTGAAATTGCTAAAAGATTAAAAGAACTTGGATTCGATATTGTAGCTACAAGTGGAACTTATAAAATTATAAAAGAAGCCGGAATTGAATGTGAAAAAGTGCTAAAAGTTAGTGAAGGACGTCCTAATATTGTAGATATGATAAAAAATGAAGAAATTGCTCTTGTTATTAATACAAGCGATAATAAAGCAAGCAAAGACGATGCAAAAATTATAAGAAGAGAAGTTTTAAATAATAATATTCCTTATTTTACTACTATAGCAGGTGCAAAAGCTGCAATTGAAGCAATTGAGTTCTTACAAACAAGTTCAAAAACAGTTAATTCTCTCCAATCATACTTCAATAAAAGATAAAAGTTTAATAAGTAAATCCCCAAGATTAGGGGGTTTATGTTAAAATTAGGAAAAATTTTGAAAAAAAGTATAAAATTTCCTTGACATAAGGAGGAAAATTTAA
>JALTBU010000163.1 GCA_027008345.1 Nautiliaceae bacterium
TATATTTTACAATCAATTTAAATGAATTCTTACTAACCGGAATAATTTCAAAAGGAATCCCTTCACCCTTTTTAAGCACGACCTTAAAAGGAGGGTTACCGTATATTTCAAATTTTTTAAATTTATTAACTGCAAAATATCTATCTTGAAAATCATGATTTTTTATAGCATTTGATATCATATATCTTGATTTAATAATTAACACATCAGTATCTACTTCATCTCCTGAGCCTATACCAAGAGCCTGTGAGAGTATATCAGTTGCAGCTCCACCTGCTTTGCCTGTTTCTCCAATTTCTACAGTTGCATTTGTTTTATAAAAAGAAGTAGCCAAGTAAGAATACACAAAAGCCCCGGCAGTAAACAAAACAACTATAAAAACAATTAAAAATTTATATCTTTTTAATAAATAAAAAAATTCTTTTAAATCAAAAAAATCTTCTTGTTTAATTTCTTGCATTATTCCCCTTTTTCATCCATCATTCTCTAAGAGTTTTGACATTAACCATACCGTTAAGTATGCTGTTTACGAAATCGATAACCGGTTGAATACCAAAGATTCTTATATCAAGCGGTTTAGACTTGATAGGAGTTACATATACTATTTCATTTGGTCTTAAAATTAATTTATTCACATCTTTTGGAGATAGCTTTGTCAAATCTACTATTTTCATAGTAGGATGAGACCAGTCTCCTGAAATTATTTTTATTTCATTTCTTTTTGCTTTGTCTGTAAAACCTCCACTGTCACTTATTGCTTCTATAAGTGTAATATAATCCTGAGAGAGATTTATAACCCTTGGCTGTTTTACTTCACCTAAAACATATATTTTTTTGCTCATATCATCTACTCTAACATACGGTTTTTTAATATATTGTGCATAAAGTTTTGTGAGTTTTTCTTCTGCCTGTTGAGTAGTAAGGCCTGCTACTTTTACACTTCCTATAAGAGGTAGATTAACTGTGCCGTCAGGATAAACCAGTGTTCCTTTAAGATTAGTTCCGTTCGTAGTATCATTTATTACAGAACTTAACTCAGGATGATTGAATATTGTAATATTGAGTCTATCTTGCGGTTGTATTTTATACTCAAATACCGGTTTTTTTTGAGGAATTTTATATCCGATTTTAGTTAATTCTTTTTTTAGATTATATTCATCTTGCTGTTTTTTAAAAAGAACGAGACTATCATCTACACAACCTAAAAAAAATATTAATGAAATTAATAATAAAAACCCCCTCATTTCAATCCTTATATTTATACTTTTACTCAGGTCAAAATTATATTATAATTTCACGTGTTTTAAAAGGGGAAGGGATGAAAATTTATATAACGGGGAATAACTATATAAAACTAACCGCCAATGATATAAAAAACATTAAATCACAACATAAATTAGTTGATAATATTGAAAATGCGGATCTTGTAGTATCCAATCAAAATATTAATACAGATAAACCGGCTATTACTCTTGAAGACTTTTTTGAAAAATATCTCCATAAAATATATATTCCAGTGGATTGTAGTTTTTGTGAATATTTAAAAGAAATAAAACCTTATACTAAAAGACAATATTTCATTAAAAGAAGTAT
>JALTBU010000164.1 GCA_027008345.1 Nautiliaceae bacterium
TTTAAATATAGGCTTTTTTAGTGCCTCCCGTGCGTTCTGAGGCGTTTTTTTGCCTTTTTAGGTATATTTTCCTATAAAAGCAAAAAAAGCTCTTAAAATGGCTTTAATCGCTTAATTTTATTCCGTAGTTGATTTAATCTTTTGGGTGTGGGTGTTCGATAGGTGTTCGACCAGGTGTTCGATTAATCAATCGAACAGCCAAAATTCCCTTATATATATTTTATTATTAATAATTAAAATCTTTTGAAAAGACTTTTTGTCATCTCTTCTATTTTCTTTCGGTCGGTTAAAACTCTTTTATTTTTTGGATTAATAATAAAACGATAAATCTTTTCTTTTTTTAGCTCTTTTGTCGGTTCTACCAGTTTTAAGTGTTCCAATTCTGTTTTTTTGTTTAGTTCTTTTACCTGTCTTTCTAAAAGTCTTCTTAGCTCATAATAGCTGTTATAAGTTTTTACATCTTGTAGCCCTAATATGCGTAATAAATAATCTTGTGGCAAGTCTATATATCTAAACCTTTCAAAACTTTTAAAAAATTCGTATAATTTTACTGCGTATTTTGTGCGTAGTTTATTTATCGTGGGAATGAGGTCTAATGCTGTAAAATTGCCGTCATTGCTGTGTATCATCAGATGTTTCATCAATGGTGGTAGTGCGATATAAGCAAACTTTTTCCCGCTTTTTTCGTCTAATTTCCAACTTGCATCTGCTAAAAAACTCATAGAATACCATTGATACACTTCATTATCTTTTGGATTTCTAAAATTATTTAGCTCTAATGTTGCTTTTTGAAGCTCTGTTAATGCGTCTTCAATTTCTTTTATATAGCTTTCAACCTTTTCTAATCCTAACATTTTACGCAAGTATGGAAACTCAATCGGAATATAATCTAATTTTTCAATCACTTCTGTTTTGCCGTTATTTACATTTGTTTGGATAAGGTAGTAAATAGCATTAAGACATCTTTTAGCGTGTATAGATAAAAAATCTCCCCCTCTTGTTAGCTCGTTGGCTTTATGAATTGTGATGCTTTTTTTTCTCATTTTTTGCCTCCTTTTTTTTGGAATTATAGCATAAAATCGTTATTTTTAGCAATTTGACGATTTTATACCCTAAATTTGACGATTTTATACCCTAAATTTGACGATTTTATACCCTAAATTTGACGATTTTATACCCTAAATTTGACGTAAAATTTTGCTTGAAACAATGAATTTTCGGGGGTTTGCGAGGGGGGGTTAAGAGAGGTTAAGAGAGGTTAAGAGAAATTAAGAGAATATTTTTATTAAGAATATTTAACTATTTAAGTATCTTTACTGGTGCAAATTTTGGCTTTTTTTTACCCTTTTTTGAATATCCAATAGGTGAGCCACTCGCTATCGCTCGTGGACTAACATTTGAAAAAAAATATAAAGAAGGTGAACCAGTCGCTACCGCTCCTGGACAATTATCTAGAATTAACTAGAATTAAAAAATATATCTCTTTATCCAATCGTTTTTGATTTTAGATTTTATTTTTTGTTTAAGTTTATTTCTAAATATCTCTTTTAAGGGAATATGAGACATTTTTTTGCTTTTGGATATATTTACCC
>JALTBU010000165.1 GCA_027008345.1 Nautiliaceae bacterium
TAGGTGTGATTCCAAATCCATGGGCTAAATTTTCATAATTGGCTATTACATAATCTATATTAAATTTCTCTTTTAATTCAGGCAGCCATTTTTTGACAAGTTTTCTGCCGGGTTTGCCGACTATATCACCAATAAAAAGTATATTCATAAAAATCCTTTGATATAATTTCAAAATGAAAAAATTTATTTTTGTTTTTTTTATTTTATTTTCCCTGTTGTTTGCAAAAAAAGAAATCGTATTAAAACACAAAATCCAAGAAAACAATAACACAATTATACAAAAGCAAGCACTTATTTTAAAAAACTGGCTTATTAACAATTTAAACAACTTAACGCCTGATTTTTTAAATATATCACCAACCGATTCACTCATAAAATTTAAAATAGGATATGATTCTCAGACAAATAAAATTACATCCAGTTTAAATGCAAGACTTATACTTCCTTCATACGAAAAATCAGCAACCAAAATAAAGTTAAATACAGGAAACACAAAATCTTACAAAATAAGAATCACTCCGATTATAAGAATGTATAAATCAATCTTAACACCTGTATTAAAAAACTCTTTTACATATAAAAACGATTATCTTATTAAAGAAACTGTATTTAACGAAACATTTTATTATTATTTTATTCACAACGAATATAAAGAAATAACATCGCTTGCCTTTAAAAAATTTTTAACGCTTAATAATTTAATGTTCAAAATGAGTAAAACTTATTATTCAACTCAAAAAAGTAATCTTTTTTATCTTTTCGGTCTTTATTTTTATACCCAGCAGAAAAAATATATAACAACTTACGGATTTGAAACAAGCGGGGAGAGGAAAAAACTTCCTTTTATATATTCATACAAAATATTTACAACTTACAGACATTTAATATTTAACAGTAAATTTGCATATATCGATATTACCCCTTATCTTCAAGCTTCAAAAGAATGGAAATACAAAATAAAACCTTATATTGCTATCTCATTTAATATAAGAATTTAGATAAAATTTCATAAAAAAGGCTGTAAATGATAAAAGCTCTAAGAGGTATGAAAGACATACTTGACCCTAAATTTTTAAAAATTTTTGATACGGCAAGAAATGTGGCGCAAAATTACGGATATGAATATATTGAAACTCCGATTCTTGAAGAAACCGCACTTTTTAAAAGAAGTGTGGGAGAAAGCAGCGATATTGTAAATAAAGAGATGTATCAGTTTATCGACAAAGGCGGAAATGATGTATGCCTAAGACCAGAAGGTACCGCAGGTGTTGTTAGAAGTTTTATAGAGCATAAATTTGACAGGCAACAGAGTCCAAAAAGATTTTGGTATTTTGGTCCAATGTTTAGATATGAAAGACCTCAAAAAGGAAGATATAGAGAATTTCATCAGTTTGGAGTGGAGAGTTTTGGAACTTCAAGTATTTATGAAGATATAAATATTATATCAATGGCAGCGGATATTTTTGAAAAGCTCGGGATTGAATACACTCTTAAAATAAATTCTCTCGGATGTCCAAACTGTATGCCAAGCTATAAAGAAAAACTGGTTGAATTTTTAAATCAACATAAAGAGAAATTATGTGAAGACTGCCAAAGAAGAATTACTCAAAATCCAATCAGAACACTTGATTGCAAAAATGAAAATTGTCAAGTAATACTTAAAAATGCCCCAAAAATTACAGACAATCTGTGTGAAAGCTGTGAGAGTGATTTTGAAATACTTAAAAATGGTCTTGATAATTTAGGCATCAAATATGAGATTGATAAAAACCTTGTAAGAGGTCTTGATTATTACACAAAAACAACTTTTGAATTTGTCTCAAACAAAATCGGTGCTCAAAGTGCAATAGCAGGCGGAGGAAGATATGATAGACTTGTTGAATTTTTAGGCGGTAAACCAACACCCGGTGTCGGTTTTGCCATAGGGATTGAGAGAATTATGGATTTGGTTGAAACTGATAATAAAAGAGAAGGTATTTACATGGGAGCTTTAATCCCTGAGGCTATACCTTACATACAAAAACACGCAAGAGGTGTAAGAAAAGAGCAAAAAGTATTCGTAGAACCAAATGTAAAATCTCTAAAAGCACACCTTAAAGCTGCCGATAAAGGAAATTTTAAAACTGCACTTATTGTAGGTGAAGACGAACTAAAAAAAGGCGATTTTTTCATAAAAGAACTTTAAGGAAAAAAAATGAATTATGGAATCGATATATGGGGTGCCAATAATTTTTTTATTGAAAACGGACTGCTTAAAATAAATTACGGAAATCAACCGGCTTTAATAGACATAATAAAAGAGATAGAGGAAAAAGGCTTTCAAGGCCCTATACTGATTAGATTTCCACATCTTATAAGAAAACAGATAAATTCACTTTATAATTCATTTAAAAAAGCTATGAAAACTTTTAATTACAAAGGAGAATTCAAAGCCGTTTTTCCTTTAAAAGTCAATCAGTTTCCAACATTTGTAAAACCACTTATCAAAATAGCTCAAAAATATAATTATGGTCTTGAAGCCGGAAGCAAAGCTGAGCTTATCTTGGCAATGACTTATAATGATTTAAAAGCGCCTATCACTATTAACGGTTTTAAAGACAAAGATATGATAAGACTTGCATTTATTGCAGGTTTTATGGGATATGACGTTACTGTTACGATTGAAGGGCTGAATGAGCTTAAATCAATAATTGAGGTCAGCCATGAATATGAATCAATGCCTGTAAATATAGGTATTCGCATAAGACTGCATACAAGCGGTGTGGGTATCTGGGCTAAATCAGGAGGAATTGAATCAAAATTCGGGCTTAGTTCAACCGAAATAATTGAAGCCGTTGAAATATTAAAAAAAGAGAATGTATTAAATAAACTAAAAATGATTCATTTTCATATCGGAAGCCAAATAAATGACATATCCCCACTTAAAAAAGCAATAAGAGAATCCGGCAATATTTATGCAGACCTTAGAAAAATGGGCGCTAAAAACCTCAGTGCCATCAATATAGGAGGCGGACTTGCCATAGAATATTCACAATGGGAAGAAAAGCGAGATAAAAACTATTCAATTGAAGAATTCAGCAACGATGTTGTATATCTCCTAAAAGAGATTTCAGATAAAAAAAATGTTCCAATGCCTGATATTTTTACAGAAAGCGGAAGGTTTATCGCTTCTCCTTCCACTGTACTCGTTGCACCGGTAATAGAGCTTTTTTCTCAGGAATACACAGAAAAGACATTAAAACTTAAAGACAAAAATCCGGATTTGGTCGAAGAGCTTTATGATTTGTATAAAACTATAAATGAAAACAATTATATAGAATTTTTCCATGACGCGCTTGACCATTTTGAATCGCTTTTAACCCTGTTTGATTTAGGCTTTATTGACCTGATTGACAGAAGCAACAGTGAAATTTTAGTACATCTGATAATCAAAAAAGCAATAACTTTTGCAACCTTAAAAGGCTTTAAAAACAAAGATTTAAAATCAATTAATGAAAAATTTCAGGAAAAATATCTTGCTAATTTTTCTATTTTTCAAAGCCTGCCTGATTTTTGGGGGCTTGGACAGAGATTCCCAGTTATGCCTCTTACAAAACTTAATAAAACTCCAAACAGAAGTGCTACAATTTGGGACATTACATGCGATAGTGATGGAGAAATACCTTTTAGCAAAGAATATCCGCTTTATCTTCATGATGTGGATTTAAATAAAGAAGACTATTATCTCGGATTTTTTCTGGTTGGCGCATATCAGGAGATTTTGGGAATGAAGCATAATCTTTTCAGCTATACAAATGAAGCGATTGTGAATTTTGATAGTGAAGGAAATTATGAAATAGAATTTATCGAACCCACTCAAAAAATAAGGGAAATTTTAATTGATCTTGATTATGATATAGATGAGATAGAAAGGGAACTTAAAAACAAAATAGAAAACACTTCATATGACGAAGAAAATAAAAAAGAGATTTTAGGAGAACTTTTTCTGCTTCTGAATGATATGGTATACCTGAAAAATGATTAATCTTTATCAGGTACTATATCTTCTCTTCTTATAAGATTATCAACTTTTAAAATTGTAATAATCCTGCCGTCATCAAGTCTCCCAACTCCTTCAATTATATCATCTTCATTTGTATAAGTTTCAGGAGGAGGAAGGATGTTTTTTTTAGGAATTCTTATGGCGGATGTGAGCCTGTCTATCACAAACGCGACATCTTCACCTTTTATTTTCATAACGATAAATCTTGTATTTTCGTCTATTTCAGCTGACGGAGCGCCAAATTTTTTTCTCAGATCAATTAAAGGCAAAACATTGCCTCTTAGATTAAATACACCTAAAACATACTCAGGTACAAAAGGAACTCTTGTCCATTCAATTGGCTTGATAATCTCTTGAATCGAAAGAATTGGAACTGCAAATTCCTCTTCTCCTACAATAAATCCCACTAATTGTTCTACTTCTTCTACCTGTTCTTCTTCTGGCTTATTCAAAGCTTCTTGCTGTTTTTTTATAATATCGTTTAATCCAGCCATTTGCTTACCTTTATATTTTTAAGTTTCTTTTTATTACATTTTGCAGATATTCTTTTGTATAAGGTTTGGTTATATATTCATCCATTCCAACTTCTACACCTCTAACCCTGTCAGCTTTCGTTGCTCTGCTTGTTACAGCTATTAAAGGCAGTTTTCTGTATTTATTGTATTTTCTGATTTCCTGAGCCAGAGTATATCCGTCCATTCTTGGCATTTCTATATCTATAAGCATTGCATCTATATCATTTTGTTTAAGCAGATTAAGCGCTTCCATTCCGTCTTTTGCTTCAATTACATTTACTCCAAGCTCCTTTAAAGCTTCTCTCATTATTTTCCTATCCATAGCCGAATCATCAACAATCATTACATTATAATCACTCGGTTTTTCTTTTTTCTTTTTAGCTTCATTAAGTGAATCAGTTACAAGTTTTTTATTGTGAGTCTCTTTTGCTAACTTCATCAAACTTGCCACATCCACTATAAGTGTGACTCTACCATCACCCCTTATCGTAGCACCGGCTATACCAGGCAGTCCTTTTAAAAACTCTCCAAGAGATTTGATAACTATCTCTTCTTGGCCTATAAATCTGTCAACTATCAGACCTATTTTTGTAGCACCGAGTCCCAAAATAACTACATATAAATATTTTTCAGGCATAAGAATTTTTTCAATATTGAAAATATCTGCCATATTTACAAGAGGCAATACTTCATCTCTTAATTTAAGAACACTTCTTCCCTCAATCGTATAAATATCTTCTTCTACAATTCTTACCGTCTCAATTACATTTGAAAGCGGCACTGCAAATAAATCTTCTTGGCTTGC
>JALTBU010000166.1 GCA_027008345.1 Nautiliaceae bacterium
CAGCGGAGCTGTGAAAATTGCTCTTGTGGTAGATGAAAACGATAAGTTACTAGGTACCATTACAGATGGAGATATCAGAAGAGCAATTTTAAAAGGTAAAAGTTTAGAAGAGAGTATCAAAGATGTATATTTTAAAAATCCTTTGACTGTTTCAATCGATGAAAATAAAGAAAATATAATTAATTTGTGTATTTCCAAAAAAATTTATCAAGTGCCTGTTGTTGATAAAGATGGAAAAGTTATAAAAATTATGTTGTTTGATGAAATATTAAAACCAAAAGAATATCCAAATAGAGTGATTCTTATGGTGGGAGGGCTTGGGACAAGACTTAGACCTCTTACAGAAAACACTCCAAAGCCAATGCTAAATGTTGGAGGTAAACCAATTTTACAAACTATTATAGAAAAATTTAGAGATTATGGATTTAAAAATATAACTTTATGTGTAAATTATAAAGCTGAAATGATTAAAGAATATTTTGAAGATGGTTCTAAATTTGGGGTAAATATAGATTATGTAATTGAAAATAAAAGAATGGGAACAGCCGGTGCTTTGAGTCTTCTGAAAGAAAAACCAAAAGAGCCTTTTTTCGTTATGAATGGGGATATTTTAACTAATATTAATTTTGAAAATATGCTTGAATATCATCTTGAACATAATTCAACTGCTACGATGGCTGTTAGAGAATACGATTTTCAAGTGCCTTTTGGTGTAGTAAAAATGGAAAACAATGAAATTAAAGCAATAGAAGAAAAACCTACATATAAATTTTTTGTAAGTGCCGGAATATATATGCTAAATCCAGAATGTATAGATTACATTCCAAAAAATGAATTTTATGATATGCCTACTTTATTTGAAGATTTGATAAATGATAAGAAAAAAACTTTCTCTTTTCCAATTAGAGAATATTGGCTTGATATCGGAAGAATAGAAGAATATGAAAAAGCTCAGATTGAGTATAAAAGGATTTTTGAGTGACATATTTAGCAGTAATTCCAGCAAGAGGAGGCAGTAAAAGACTTCCAAATAAAAATATTTTGGATTTAAACGGGAAACCTTTAATTGCCTGGAGTATTGAAGCTGCTAAAAAATCAAAAAAAATTGATGATATTGTAGTTACAAGCGATAGCGAAAAAATTTTAAATATTGCTAAACAATATAATATAAAAGCTATAAAAAGACCAGATTTTTTAGCAAGTGATACAGCTACAACTTTTGATGCTATAAAACATGCAACAGAAACTTTGGATTATAGATATGAATATATAGTTCTTTTACAACCTACAAGTCCGTTAAGAAATGAAAAACATATTGATGAAGCTATTGAGCTTTTAGAGAAAAAAAATGCTGATGCTGTTATAAGTGTGTGTGAAATGGACCATTCACCGCTTTGGAGCAATACTTTGCCAGAAAATTTAGATATGAGTAACTTTTTAAGAGACGAAGTTAAAAATAAAAGGAGTCAGGATTTAGATAAATATTACAGACTTAATGGAGCAATTTATATTTGTAATACTGATAGACTTCTAAAAGAAAAGACATTTTTTATAAAAGATAAAATTTATGCAT
>JALTBU010000167.1 GCA_027008345.1 Nautiliaceae bacterium
ATGCAACAAGCATGCTAAAAGCAAAAATGCCAGATGCACTTGATACTATTGCTGAACTTAAAAAAAGAGGACTTCCTGTTGCTTTTGTTGGTGATGTAGTTGGAACTGGAAGTAGTAGAAAATCAGCGGCAAACTCACTTATTTGGCATATTGGTGAAGAAATTCCTTTTGTTCCAAACAAAAAAAGAGGCGGAATTGTAATTGGTAGCGTTATTGCTCCAATTTTCTTTAACACACTTGAAGATGCCGGAGCACTTCCAATTCAAGGTGTTGATGTAACACAACTTGAAACTGGCGATGAAATTGAAATTAGACCATATGAAGGGAAAATTCTGAAAAATGGTGAAGTAATTAGCGAATTTGAACTAAAACCAAATACTCTTCCAGATGAAGTTAGAGCTGGTGGTAGGGTTCCATTAATTATCGGTAAAAACTTAACTAAAAAAGCAAGAGAAGCTATTGGAATGGAACCTGAAACAGATATTTTCATTAAACCTGAACAACCAAAAGAAAAAGAAGGCGTAGGATATACACTTGCTCAAAAAATTATAGGTCGTGCTTGTGGAATGGAAGGTGTAAGACCTGGTATGTATGTAGAACCTACTGCTACAACAGTTGGTAGCCAAGATACTACAGGTGCAATGACAAGAGATGAAATTAAAGAACTTGCAGCACTTGGATTTAATGCAGATTTAGTAATGCAAAGTTTCTGTCATACAGCTGCTTATCCAAAACCAGCTGATATTGAACTTCATCACACACTTCCAGATTTTATTACAAGCAGAGGAGGTGTGGCACTAAGACCGGGTGATGGTGTAATTCACTCTTGGCTTAATAGAATGATTTTACCTGATACTTTAGGAACAGGTGGAGATTCACATACAAGATTTCCTATTGGAATTAGTTTTCCAGCAGGAAGCGGACTTGTTGCATTTGCAGCAGTTACAGGTTCTATGCCTCTAAATGTCCCTGAAAGTGTTTTAGTTAGATTTAAAGGTGAACTTCAACCAGGAATTACTCTAAGAGATTTAGTTAATGCAATTCCATATTTTGCAATCAAACAAGGATTACTTACAGTTGAAAAACAAAACAAAAAAAATGTATTTAATGGAAGAATTTTAGAAATTGAAGGTGATATTATTAGAAACCTTACAATCGAACAAGCATTTGAACTTGCAGACGCTTCAGCTGAGAGAAGTGCAGCAGCTTGTACTGTTGATGTGAGTGAAGAACAAGTTGCAGAATATCTAAAATCAAATATTAAAATGCTTGAAGCAATGATTGAAGCTGGATATGAAGATAAAAGAACAATTCAAAGAAGAATTGATAAAATGAAAAAATGGCTTGAAAATCCTACTCTATTAAGAAGAGATGAAAACGCAGAATATGCAGCAGTAATTGAAATTGATTTGAATGAAATTACTGAGCCAATTGTTGCTTGTCCAAATGACCCTGATGATGTTGCAACTCTATCTGAAGTTTTAGCAGACCCTAATAGACCTCATAAAATTGATGAAGTATTCATTGGTAGCTGTATGA
>JALTBU010000168.1 GCA_027008345.1 Nautiliaceae bacterium
AAAGGGCGGTATCCTAGACCACTAGACGATGGGGACACATGGTGACCCGTGCTGGATTCGAACCAGCGGCCCTCTGCTTAAAAGGCAGATGCTCTACCGACTGAGCTAACGGGTCACATTCACAACTCTTTGTTGTGTGGGTGAAATTATAAGGAAAAAATTTTTTAAAGTCAAGAAGTTTTTGAAAAATTTTTTTAAATTTAATTTTTAACTTGTTTTTAATAAAAAACTCCTAAAATATCTCAAAATTTTAAAGGCAGTAAATGCAAGTAATTCAAAATATCAAAAATGAAATAAAAAAAGCAATTGTAGGGCATGAAAAACTAATTGATTCAATGCTTATATCTTTGATAACAAAAGGACATATTTTAATAGAAGGAGTCCCTGGAATTGCAAAAACAACAGCTGTAAAAGCACTTGCAAATGCAGTTGATTTGGAATTTAAACGAATACAATTTACCCCTGATTTACTTCCAAGCGATATTACAGGTATTGAAATATATAATCCAAAAACAAATGAATTTCAAATAAAAAAAGGGCCTGTTTTTACAAATTTTTTACTTGCTGATGAAATAAACAGAGCACCTGCAAAAGTTCAAAGCGCCTTACTTGAAGCTATGCAAGAGCGTCAGATAAGTATAGGAGAAGAAAATTTTTATTTGCCTGAACCTTTTATGGTACTTGCTACACAAAACCCTGTTGAACAAGAAGGTACCTACCCTCTTCCAGAAGCCCAGCTTGACAGATTTATGCTAAAAGTAGAAGTGGGATACAATACACTTGAAGAAGAAATTGAAATAATAAAAATGATTGAAAACCCTAAACAAATAATTCCTGTGGCTAATAAAGAAGATATTATTAAACTTCAAAATGAACTCAAAAATATACATATTGATGAAGAACTTATAAGATATATTGCAACTATTGTCAATGAAACAAGACATCCAAAATCAATAAAACTTGGGGAATATATAGAGCTTGGTGCTTCTCCAAGAGCCACAATTTCGCTTGTAAATGCTTCAAAAGCAAACGCAATGTTAAAAAACAAAGACTATGTGGCACCAAGCGACATAATAGAACTTATACCGCTTGTACTAAAACATAGAATAAAACTTAATTATAAAGCTGAAGCAGATGAAATAAACAAGGATCTAATTATAAAAGAAATAATTGAGGCAATTGACATACCATGAGAGAAATAATTATAAACTCTAAAAAAAGGGTATATTCACTTCTTAGCGGAAGACATCAAAGCCACTTAAAAGGTGATGGTCTTGATTTTAGAGAAATAAGAGAATATTCGTTTAATGACGATGCAAAAAGAATAGACTGGAAAATAAGTGCAAAACTGCAAAAACCCGTTGTTAAAGAATTTGACGAAAATAAAGAACTTAATATAATAATTTTGTATCTTTTAAATGGAAATATGTATTTTGGAAGCGTAAGGTTAAAAAGCGAAACGGCTATTGAAGTTATGTCTTTACTGACTTTTGGAGCAACTAAAAATGATGATAAAATATCTTTAATAACATATGATAA
>JALTBU010000169.1 GCA_027008345.1 Nautiliaceae bacterium
ATAAAGGAGTAAATATGAAAAGAAGAGATTTTTTAAAAACAAGTGCAGCTTTAGGAGTTTTGAGCGCAATGCCAAGTGTTAGTTTTGCAAAAGATGATGAAGTTAGAAGATTTAGGGTTCAATATTTTTTCAATATAAAATATCCGGCAAAAGAGTATCCAGCAAGACTTTGGAACCCGATGCCTTATAATGCCCCTTATCAGCATGTAAGAATTTTAAATTTTGATGGAAACTATAACGAATATGATATTAATAATAATAATGAATATTCGGCAAATACTTTTTATGCAAAATGGAATAAATCAGATATGCCAAAAATTGTTTTAATGGAGATGGTAGTTGAAACAAAATATAGAACTGTTCCAATTGAAAAAATTGAGTGGGCAAGTAAGCAAAATTTACCTTATCCAAAAGAAGTAAAAAAATATCTTTTACCAACTGCTCATATTCCAACAACAGGAATTATAAAAGCGTTAGCAGATAGAATTGTAGGAAATACAAAAGATAGGTTTGAGAGAGTTAAAAAAATTTATTACTGGTGTACAGCACATACATATAGAGATAAAAAAGTAATAGGTTGTGGTAAAGGTGATGTTAAAAAAATGGTAAAACCTGAACCTGTTGAAGAAATTTATAAAAAAGGATATTTTGGCGGAAAATGTACAGATTTGAGCTCTTTATTTGTAGCATTGACAAGAGCAGCAGGAATTCCTGCAAGAGAAGTTTTTGGTATTAGACTTGGTAAGAGTCATTTTGATAAAGCTCTTGGAAAAAGTGATAAAAATGGATTTGCAAATATTACTACTTGGCAACATTGTAGAGCTGAATATTATATTCCAGGTGCTGGATGGATTCCAACAGACCCAGCAGATATTACAAAACTTGAACTTGTTGAGCATTTAAAATATGACGATCCTAAAGTTCAAACATTAGTTAAAAAATATCTACATTCTTGGGAGATGAACTGGATGGCATTTAACCATGCAAGAGATTTTGTGCTTTATCCAAAACCTGTTCAATATCCTTTGAATATGTTTGGATATCCTTATGCTGAAGTTAATGATGATGTATTGAATTATTATGTTCCAAAATCATTTGAATACAAAATTACATCTCAGGAAATCTTTTAATGGTAAAAAGGATAGATTGTAAAAATTTAGCTTGTCCTGAACCTGTAATTAAAACAAAAGAAGCTTTGGAAGAGATGGATGAAGGGATTTTAGAAGTTGAGGTTAATTCCTTTTCATCCATCCAAAATGTAAAAAGATTTGCTCAAAACCAAGGACTTTATGTAACAGAAAAAAAAGATGGTAAAAATACAATTTTGACGATTGTCAAAGGATATGAATGCGAACTTCCACCTCAAAAGGAAGATAAATCCTTTTGGGCTTTAATAGCAGGTGCTGTAATTACTGCAATTCTTGCTAGTACTTGTTGTTTAGGGCCACTTTTATTTTTAGTTTTTGGAGTGAGTGTTGGGAGTTTATCGTTTTTACATATTTTTGCTCCATATCATATCTATTTTTCAATTGC
>JALTBU010000170.1 GCA_027008345.1 Nautiliaceae bacterium
GCTTTAAAAAATGTTGTTTATCCGGGATTTAAAAAATCAGTAGTGGATTTTGGATTTTTAAAAGATATTGAAGTAAGTGAAGATGGTAAAAGTGCAATTATTACTTATCAAATTCCATCAAGTGATGATGAAGTAGCACAAAGACTTAACGATACAACAATTGACGAGCTTAAAAAAATAGGTGTTGAAGCAAGTGTAAATATCATAAGACCTAAAAAACCAAGAGAGACAAGTAGTAGAGGCGTAAATAAAATGCCAAATGTTAAATCTTTTGTAATGGTAAGTAGTGGTAAAGGTGGGGTTGGTAAATCAACAACTGCCGTAAATTTAGCACTTGCACTTGCAAAAGAAGGTAAAAAAGTAGGTATTCTTGATGGTGATATTTATGGACCAAATGTAGCAAGAATGCTTGGAATGCAGGATAGAAAACCAGAAGTTGTGGGAAATAAAGTAAAACCATTTGAAAATTACGGAGTTAAGTTTATTTCTATGGCAAACCTGCTTCCTGAGGGAAAAGCTTTAATGTGGAGAGGTGCTATGCTTGTAAAAGCACTTCAACAATTTATGGAAGATGTTGATTGGGGTGAACTTGATATTTTAGTTATTGATATGCCTCCAGGAACAGGTGATGCACAAATGACAATGGCTCAGCAAGTCCCAGTTACAGCAGGTGTTGCGGTAACTACTCCTCAAACTGTTGCAGTTGATGATGCAAAAAGAAGTCTTGATATGTTCAAACAGCTTCATATTCCAATTGCAGGAATTATTGAAAATATGAGCGGATTTATATGTCCAAACTGCGGAATGGAATATGATATCTTTGGCAAAGGAGCTGCCGCAAGACTTGCAAAAGAGTATGACACAAAAGTGCTTGCTCAAATTCCAATTGAGCCGGAAATCAGAGAAGGCGGAGATACAGGTAATCCTATTGTTGTAAGCAGACCTGAGAGTGAAAGCTCCAAAAGATTTAGCAAAGCTGCAAAAGAATTAATCGAATTTATTGATTATGTGTTAAGTGAAGATTTAGCCGGGAATGAAATGATCCAGCCAATTTATGGGGTAAACGGTGCACCGAGTGCGTGCAGTGTTAACCACTAAAAACTAAACTTTTTAAAGTAGAATTTGTATATTCTTTTAGAGGAGTTACCTCCTCTTTAAATTTAAAATAACTATTTTCTTCTATTAAATTTTTTAAATCTTCTTTTGAGAGATTAGGTGAATTTATACAGGCTATTAAAATGGTATTTTTATTTGAAATTAAGTCTAATTTTTTTATGATTTTTACATAATCTTTACTTGCAATAAAACTTCCCTTTTGAAAAGAGGGCGGGTCTATTATAATGATGTCGTATGGGGCAAATTTTTTGAAATTTGTCTTTAAAACATCTCTTCTTAAAAATCTTATATTTTTTAAATCAAGATTGTTTATTTGATGGTTTTTTTGTCCAGTTATTAATACATTTTTATTCATATCAATATTAATTATTTCTTTTGCACTTCCTTTCCTTGCATACATTGAAAATCC
>JALTBU010000171.1 GCA_027008345.1 Nautiliaceae bacterium
AAGAACTATCTAAACTTCTTTTGCTAAAAGAACAAGAAATAGAAGAATTTTTAAAAAGATACACATATTTTCTAAAAAAAGAGCAGCAAAAAGGCGGAAACTTAACAAAAACATTAACTGCTCGCGGGTTAGTAGTAATTTTAAAAGATATAAAGCAAAAAAGAGAAGAAAAAAAGAAGAAAAATATATTTCAACACATAAAGCATAAATGCTTAATCAAACATAAAGAAAAATTTTTAGAGCTTGCAAAAGAGGGACTTGGTTGTAAAGCAATAAGCAAATATTTTTCTCAAAATTTAAAATGTAAAGTTAGTCATACTACTATACAAAAGGCTTTAAACTTACTAAAAGGCAAAAAAGATGGGTAATTTAAGAGGAAGCACGTTTCAAAAGCAAATAAAAAATGCTTTGTATCGTTTAGATGCGAGGGGCAGCAAACGATATGGAACAAATAGCAGGCTAACACATTCAAATGCTTTGTATCAAAAAAGAGAAATGTATTTGCGAGATTTTGCGAATTATTTATCAAACAATAAAGGTATTCAAGAAGGAAAATTAAATAACTACTTCAAAGAAGAATATATAAGCGATTTTTTAAATAACAGATTGAGCGAATTAAGCCCTAAAAGCGCTTTGGATTATACAACAGGCTTTAATAGTATGCTTACGGGCTTAGAACAGACAAAAGTCACGATAGACAAAAGCGTGCATAATACTTTACGAGAATATACTCAAGATTATAGGACGGAATTTAATCAAGTAAAAGGAGATTACGAAACAGGAAGAGCAATTCAAGATACAAATTATTTTTTAAACAATTTAGAGCAAATAAGAGAAAGTAGTAGCGTAATTGCAGAATTACAGCTTGAGACGGGGCTAAGAGTGAATGAAGCCCTTGAAGTTGCAAGAAATTTTGACAATTATTATAATCCTCAATCAAATACACTTGAAGGAATTATAGGAAAAGGCGGGCAAGAATATCCAATAAAAGAAATAAGCCCCGAATTAGCATATAAGTTGCAAAATTTGAACGAAACGCCCTCTTATAGCACTTATTACAACGATTTAAAAGAATTAGACCATAAACCTCACGATTTACGTATAACATACGCTCAAGAAACTTATAACCGCTTAAAAGAAGAGGGATACTCACATAAGGAAGCTTTAAAGCTAACTTCTCAAGAACTTAATCATCACAGAGAGAGTATTACATTATACTACCTTGCAAGAGCTTAATATACAATCTTTCAACTTAACATAATACATCTTCTCCATAACTGCCCTTTCTTTTAATACCGAAAAATCGGCTCTTATTAATTACATTCTGTTATCAGATTACTTAAGATTACTTTAAGTTTTATATATTATAATCTGTTATCAGAATACAATAAAAGGCACAAAATGAAAAAAGAAACTTACAAAGATTTTGTATATTTGAAAATCCCAAAAGATGAATATGAGAAATTACTATCTCTTGGAGCTAAAAAAGGAACTAAAACAAAAGTCATTAGCATTGATGATTT
>JALTBU010000172.1 GCA_027008345.1 Nautiliaceae bacterium
AAACATTTTTTGGACTTTTTTAATTGTCTCAATTAAAGCATCTAAATTATATTTTTTACCTCTAAATTCTGGGAAAATTTTTGAAATTTTTGTTTTGAAAATAGCCTTTTTTATCTCTTCTTCATTAGAATCTGTATCAATATAAGTTATATCTTTTATTACCTCAACCAAAGTCCCACCAGTTCCCAATAATAAAACTTCTTCAAATATTTCATCAAACTTTCCACCAAGAATTAGCTCAATTCCTTCAACTTGTTCTTGGATCAAAAGATACTCAGCTTCAATGTTATGCTTTTTTAAATTATTTAAAATAATCTCTTTTGCTTTTTTAAGTTCTTCATTATTTTGAATGTTTGTAACAACTGCACCTATATCGCTTTTATGAATTGGCAAATCCACTTTTAAAACACAAGGAAAAGTGTCAAAACTAATCTCTTCATTAACTTTTACTCTTTTTTGTTTTGGGGTTGGGATATTATATTTTTCTATCATTTTAACTCCTTTAATATAATGTCTTGAATTTCTTGTATTATTTTTTCTAAATGCTCTTGTGAAATAAAACTTTCAGCATAAATTTTATATATATCCTCAGTTCCGCTTGGTCTGAATGCCGCCCAAGCATTTTTTGTAACTATTTTAAGGCCACCAATGCTTTCATTATTTCCAGGTGCACGCGAGTAAATTTTTTCTATTTTTTCACCTGCTAATTCTTTTATAGGGAGATGAGTTAGAGTTTTTATTTTTTCTTTAATTTCTGGTGTTGTAGGAATATCTACTCTTTTATAAAAACATTTACCAAATTTATTTTCTAGTTCTTTATAAATATCAGCGATGTCTTTTTGTGTTTTTTCAGTGATTTCAATTGCAAGCATATTCATAATAATTCCGTCTTTATCTGTAGAAAATGCACTTTTATCAAATCTTAAAAAGCTCGCTCCTGCACTCTCTTCACAAGCAAATCCAAGCCAGCCTTCATAAAGCCCCTCGGCAAAATATTTAAATCCGACAGGTGTTTCATAAACTTCAATATCAAGATATTTTGCAATTCTATCAATCATAGAAGTTGTAACAACACTTTTGCCAATTTTAAGTCCTTTGAAATCTCTATTTTGGAAAAGATACCAAACTGCAACACTCAGATAATGATTTGGGTTAATCAGACCTCCTTTTGGAGTTACAATTCCATGTCTGTCTGAGTCAGTGTCATTTGCAAATGCCAAATCATATTTGTCTTTTAATTTAAGTAAATTTGCCATAGCATAAGGCGAGCTGCAATCCATTCTTATTTTTCCGTCTTTATCAGGAGGCATAAATGAGAATGTAAAATCTACTTCATTATCCTTAATATCAAAATTAGTATTCCATATCTCATTTATTTTCTCATATACAGGAATAGCGCTTCCTCCAAGAGGATCGGCTGCTATTTTTAGTTTTGACTTTTTAATTAAATCCATATCTACAACTTTTTCCAAGTCTTTTACATAAGGGGTTATAAAATCATCAGTTTTTATTTTTTTTAAGGCATCTTCCAGTTCAATTTTTTTATAAGTTCTTTCTTTTAATATTTTATTTGCTATTTCTTCAATTTTTTTGGTTATGTGAGTATCACTAGCACCCGCATTTGTTGAATTGTATTTAAATCCTCCGTCATCAGGCGGATTGTGTGAAGGCGTTATTACTATCCCGTCACTTAAATTGTTATTTTTTTTATTGTGTTCAATGATGGTATGAGAGATTACCGGAGTAGGGGTGTAAGTATTATTTAATATAACTTCAATATCATTTGCAACCAATACTTTTATTGCAGTTTTTTCAGCCGGTTCAGAAAGAGCGTGTGTGTCTTTTCCTATAAAAATAGGACCGGTAATGTTGTTATCTTTTTTATATTCTGCAATTGATTGAGAAATTGCCAAGATATGTTCTTCATTAAAAGTTTTTTTATTAGCGCTTCCCCTGTGTCCGCTTGTTCCGAATTTGACTCTTTCAAGCGGATTATTGATATCAGGTTTTAAATAAAAATAATTTGTAATAAGCTCAGGTATATTAAATTTCATTTTTTCTCCTTTTTTCGATTTAATTTAGTCCCATTAAAGGCTTGGCTAATTGAAGCATTCTTTCATCAAGTGTATATTTTGAATTAACTATTTCATCTAAATCTCTTAAAATAAATTTATCTTTATAATAAGTCACTATTTTATTTGGAGTTTTTTCAAAATTATCAAGTGCCGTTTCTATAAATTCCGCAGCTCTTAGTCTTTCAAGAACTGTCGGGCTTCCGCCTCTTTGGATATGTCCAAGCACAGTAGCTCTTGCTTCAAATCCTATTTCTTCTTCAAACCAGTCTTTTATTTTTTCGGTAATTTTAAGCCCCTCAGCAACAATAGAGATAAAATAGCTTCTGCCCTCACTAATTTCTTTTAAATATCTTTTTTTAAGATTTTCAAGATTAAATTTGACTTCTGGAATCAGACACATCTCAGCCCCGTTTGCAACGGCGCTTGTCAAAGCCAAATATCCGCATTCTCTTCCCATTGTTTCAATTACAAAAGCTCTATTGAAACTGCTTGCGGTATCTCTGATATCATCAATTGCACATCTTATTACATTAAGTGCTGTGTCTACTCCAATCATATATTCGTTCATTGGCAAATCATTGTCAATACTTGCAGGAATGCCCATAAAAGGAACTTTAAATTCCTTATAAAAAATATCCAAAGCCCTAAAACTTCCATCGCCTCCTAAGATTATAAGAAGATCAATGTTTTCTTTTTTTATATTTTCGTATGCTTTTTTTCTATATTCCTTTTCAAACCATCTTTTGCTTCTGCTGGATCTAATAATAGTTCCGCCTCTATATATAATTCCTCCTACATCTTTATATTCAGCTTTTTTTATCTGTCCGTCAATGAGCCCTTCAAGACCGTTGTAAATAAAATACGGCTCGTATCCTTTTTCGTAAGAGTATTCAACAAATTTTTTAATTGCCGGATTCATTCCGCTGCTGTCTCCTCCGCTTGTCATAATAGCTATTTTCATTTTACTCCTTTTAGTTTAGTTTATGCGTAGATGGGTGTATGAGTGGATGGGTTAATGAGTATATTAGTGATATGAGTAAATAATTTATTTACAATATAACAATATTTATTCACTAATTTATACATCTAAGCATCCACCGATTCACAGCCTGTCCGCATAATAACTGCTTCTAATTAAATTACCGCTTACCACAGCTTTAAATCCAAGAGAATAAGCCAAATTTTCGAGCTCTTTAAATTCATTTTCACTGTAATATTTTTTCACCGGGTAATGTTTGGGAGTGGGTCTTAGGTATTGTCCGATTGTAAGCTGAGATACTCCCGCATTTAAAAGGTCTTTAAAAGTTTTTTCAATGTCTTTGATGCTCTCGCCAAATCCAACAATTATTGAAGATTTTGTAATTTTAAATTTTGAATAATATTCTAAAACTTTTAGACTCAGAGTATATGAGCTTTTTGGTTTTAGTTTTTTATGAAGTCTTTCAACAGTTTCTATATTATGGGCAAGTTTATATGCATTTGAAGAAACAAGTAATTCAAGTGCTTTTAAATCTCCATTAAAATCAGGAGTTAAGGCTTCTATTTTTGTCTCAGGATTAATATCTTTTATTTTTTCAATTGTTTTATAAAAATGAGCACTTCCATAGTCTGTTAGGTCATCTCTGTCAACTGAAGTAATTACAGCATATTTTAAATTAAGATCTTTAACTGCGTTTGCAATTTTAAGAGGTTCATTTTTATCAAGTTTTGCAGGGTGTCCGCTTTTAACACCACAAAATCTGCAGTTTCTTGTACATATATTTCCCATTATCATAAATGTTGCAGTGCCTCTTTTGAAACATTCACTGATATTTGGACATTTTGAAGAAAAACATACAGTATTTATTCCATGCTTTTCTATGACAAAATTTGTTTTTTCGATAAGTTCAGGTGAGGGTGCTAACACTTTTGGTTTCATAAAATACCTTTTTTATTATATCTTTTATTAAATTTTTTGCGGTGTTTATTGGAATATTTATACCTTCATTATATAATGAAGTGGCTTTAATACCGCTTAAATTACATGGATTTATTTTATTAAATTCATCTAAATTTGGATTAATATGAATTGATACTCCGTGTTTGCTTTTGTTGTTTTCATATCTGAATCCAAGAGATGCTATTTTTCTGTTTTGTATATAAAATCCGGGTTTGTTTTTATCATAGTAAATTTCAAGTGGAAAATTTCTAAAAAACAGTGAAATTGATTTTTTAACATTTTTATAAAAAAACGCAGGATTTTGTACATTAAAGATAAAATATACCATCAAAGTCCCCTCGTCAAAATAGGTAATACTACCGCCTCTATCTACCTTTAAAGCCCATGGGAATTTATATGCTTCATTTTTTCCTACCGTAAAAATAGGATTATGAGTTGCAAAAAGAAGATAATTTTCTTTTTGTTTAATTAACTCTTCTTGAAGTTTTAAAAACTCTTTATATTCAATTTTTCCTAAATCTTTAAAATTTATTTTTAAGGATTGTTTTTCCAAGTTCGACTCCTGGTTGGTTGTATGTGTTTATTTCAAGAAGACTTCCAATAGCACTTGTCAATATCTCATAATACATTATAAGTTTTCCTATGTTTTTTAATGATAAATCATCAATTGTTATTTCATCTATCGGATACTCTTTTGCCATTAAAGCTTCTTTTGTAGCTTCACATTCTTTATTTATAAGTTCTTCAAAAGAAGCTCCGTTTACAAAATCAGTGGCTTCAAGATGAGGTAGCTTAATATCTGGAATTATAAGAGGTGTTTCGAATGAATTTACTTTTATGAATGTTATGGTTTTATGCCCCATACCTTCCATTAAAAGCTGCAAGAATGAATGCTGGTCAATTGAGCCAATATGACCTACTGGCATTATCTCTTTTCCGTTTTTTCCAAGCGATTCACCAAAAAGCTGAACAAACCACTCTTTAAATGAATTAAGAAGAGTAGAGTATGCAAATAAAACGTTTACAGGATATATTTTATAATTTTGGGCAAAAAAAGCAGCTTTTTTGCATAAATGCCACTCTTTTTTTTCAAAAAAATCATCTCTAAATTCTTTTGCACCAAGAAGTAGGTTTTTGGGATAAATTCCTGCTGCTAAAAGTGGTATTATTCCAAC